>NZ_JAKPCB010000031.1:0-255 GCF_023347575.1 Brenneria tiliae
GGAAACGGGTTAATATTCCCGTACTGGTTGTTACTGCGAAGGGGGGACGGAGAAAGCTAGGTTGGCCGGGCGACGGTTGTCCCGGTTTAAGCGTGAAGGTGGGTGTTTTTGGAAAATCCGGAACACCATAACACTGAGGCGTGATGACGAGTCACTACGGTGATGAAGTAACCGATGCTACGCTTCCAGGAAAAGCCTCTAAGCACCAGGTAACAATCAATCGTACCCCAAACCGACACAGGTGGTCAGGTAGAG
>NZ_JAKPCB010000032.1:0-255 GCF_023347575.1 Brenneria tiliae
TTCACGACGGACGTTAGCACCCGCCGTGTGTCTCCCGTGATAACATTCTACGGTATTCGCAGTTTGCATCGAGTTGGTAAGTCGGGATGACCCCCTAGTCGAAACAGTGCTCTACCCCCGTAGATGAGTTCACGAGGCGCTACCTAAATAGCTTTCGGGGAGAACCAGCTATCTCCCGGTTTGATTGGCCTTTCACCCCCAGCCACAAGTCATCCGCTAATTTTTCAACATTAGTCGGTTCGGTCCTCCAGTTAG
>NZ_JAKPCB010000033.1:0-255 GCF_023347575.1 Brenneria tiliae
AGGCGGACGCCAACCCGCGCAAGGCGGTGAATGAACTGCGCCCTGAAGGGGTGAGCGAGTATCTGGAACAGCTTAACGCCGCCGTGGAGGCCGACCGGAAGCAACACGAAAAAAAGCCGCTGCCCGCCGTAAAAAAGCAGCCAGAAAGCGAAGCCGCCGTTAAGAACACCAAGGCCAGCACCACCGACCCGGAAAGCGGCTTCATGCACCGGGACAACAAGCCGCAGGGCTTCTTCTATCTGGACCACCGCACGG
>NZ_JAKPCB010000034.1:0-255 GCF_023347575.1 Brenneria tiliae
TCCGTGTAACGAACGCAGGTGAGCATAACTTCGAACAACTGGATACCAGCGATACGGCAACAGTGACGGTGACCGATACCGTAGATACCACCACGCTAACGCTGGGTGATATCACGGTGGCGGAAGGTAGCGATAGCGCCACCGTTAGCGCCACGCTAAGTAACCCGACCGATCGTGCCTTTACCGTGACGCTAAGCAATGGCGCCACCATTACCTTTGCGGCCGGGGAAACGACGGGTACCTCAAGCGCTTTTG
>NZ_JAKPCB010000023.1:0-252 GCF_023347575.1 Brenneria tiliae
AATAAAACAGCGCAGACCGACGGGGAAGGTCATCGTGCATTCGGACAGAGGGAGCCAGTATGCCAGCCATCGGTATCGTGAGGTATTGAAAAACAATGAGTTAGTCTGCTCAATGAGCGGGAAAGGCCGGTAGCTGTCAACGAAGTTGACACCCTTATTCGTTTTTATGCTGCCGTTTTCAGCCCAGTTTCTGGCTTATCTGGATTCAACATCACCACCTCGACCCGCTGCCATTGACGGCATGAGGTTGAC
>NZ_JAKPCB010000021.1:0-250 GCF_023347575.1 Brenneria tiliae
GCTCTCAAAACACCTTCGGTGTTGTAAGGTTAAGCCTCTCGGGTCATTAGTACCGGTTAGCTCAACGCATCGCTGCGCTTACACACCCGGCCTATCTACGTCGTCGTCTTCAACGGCCCTTCAGGGGCATCAAGTGCCCAGGGAAGACTCATCTCGAGGCAAGTTTCCCGCTTAGATGCTTTCAGCGGTTATCTCTTCCGCACTTAGCTACCGGGCAATGCAATTGGCATCACAACCCGTACACCAGTGG
>NZ_JAKPCB010000022.1:0-250 GCF_023347575.1 Brenneria tiliae
AATAAAACAGCGCAGACCGACGGGGAAGGTCATCGTGCATTCGGACAGAGGGAGCCAGTATGCCAGCCATCGGTATCGTGAGGTATTGAAAAACAATGAGTTAGTCTGCTCAATGAGCGGGAAAGGCTGCTGTTATGATAATGCGGTAATGGAAAGCTTCTACCACACGCTGAAAACGGAACTGATGCAAGGTAAAGCGTTTAGCAGCAGAGAGCAGGCAATGAACGCCCTGTTTGATTATATTGAGGTG
>NZ_JAKPCB010000020.1:0-248 GCF_023347575.1 Brenneria tiliae
TTCACGACGGACGTTAGCACCCGCCGTGTGTCTCCCGTGATAACATTCTACGGTATTCGCAGTTTGCATCGAGTTGGTAAGTCGGGATGACCCCCTAGTCGAAACAGTGCTCTACCCCCGTAGATGAATTCACGAGGCGCTACCTAAATAGCTTTCGGGGAGAACCAGCTATCTCCCGGTTTGATTGGCCTGTCACCCCCAGCCACAAGTCATCCGCTAATTTTTCAACATTAGTCGGTTCGGTCCTC
>NZ_JAKPCB010000019.1:0-246 GCF_023347575.1 Brenneria tiliae
ACACTTTCGGGTTGTGAGGTTAAGCGACTAAGCGTACACGGTGGATGCCTAGGCAGTCAGAGGCGATGAAGGGCGTGCTAATCTGCGAAAAGCGTCGGCAAGGTGATATGAACCGTTACACCCGACGATACCCGAATGGGGAAACCCAGTGTGTTTCGACACACTATCATGTCATGAATACATAGTGGCATGAGGCGAACCGGGGGAACTGAAACATCTCAGTACCCCGAGGAAAAGAAATCAACC
>NZ_JAKPCB010000018.1:0-245 GCF_023347575.1 Brenneria tiliae
CTACTCTCACATGGGGAGACCCCACACTACCATCGGCGCTACGGCGTTTCACTGCTGAGTTCGGCATGGGGTCAGGTGGGACCACCGCGCTATCGCCGCCAGGCAAATTCGTTTTATTCCAACCGTTACAGTTTTCTCTGCAACCATCAGAACCAATCCACGAACAAGCTGAAATATCTGAGTCGCTCTCAAAACACCTTCGGTGTTGTAAGGTTAAGCCTCTCGGGTCATTAGTACCGGTTAGC
>NZ_JAKPCB010000096.1:0-273360 GCF_023347575.1 Brenneria tiliae
CACCCAAGGAGCAAGCTCCTTTGTGCTACCGCTCGACTTGCATGTGTTAGGCCTGCCGCCAGCGTTCAATCTGAGCCATGATCAAACTCTTCAATTTAAGATTTGTTTGATTCGCTACGTTAATAGCATGCTCAAAGAATTAATAACTGTTTATTCGTAATGAATTTACTGTCAGTCACTCTTCAAGACTTTTTATATCGTTTGCGGATATCGTCTTGTGAGTGCCCACACAGATTGTCTGATTAAATTGTTAAAGAGCAGTGCGTCGTGGCCTGAGCCGCTAACGCGAGGTGGCGTATATTACGCTTTCCTCTTGCAGAGTCAATGCTTATTTTAAGCTTTTCCTCTTGCTTATCGACCCGGTTTGCATTCGCAGCGCCGTGTCGATGGAGGCGCATTATAGGGATCCCGTCTCGTTACACAACCCCTTTCTCGATCTTTTTTTCCGTTCGCGTATTTTTCAACCCTTTCGTTGAGATCTTGTTCGATCGAGGTTACTTTCAGCTTAGGGTCACCGTCTATCCGTCGATATTTTATCTACCGCTTCATATTACGTTGTCTGTTAATAAGGGGGTTTTAATGGGATCTGGAATCGTTCGCGGCTACAAAGGGTCGTTTCCTGTTATTGGTGAAAACGTCATGATTGACCCATCGAGCGTGGTCATAGGTAAAGTCACCCTCGGCGACGATGTCGGCATCTGGCCTCTGGTCGCGATCCGTGGCGATGTAAACTATATAGATATTGGCGCGAGAAGTAATATTCAGGACGGTTCCGTACTGCACATCACCCATAGTTCAGAAAAAAACCCGGCGGGCAATCCGCTAATCATCGGGGAAGACGTCACGGTGGGACATAAAGCCATGTTACACGGATGCACCATCGGCAATCGCGTGCTGGTCGGTATGGGATCCATCCTTCTTGATGGCGCCGTTGTTGAAGATGACGTGATGATCGGCGCCGGTAGTCTTGTCGCTCCGGGAAAACGTCTGGAGAGCGGCTACCTGTATCTCGGCAGCCCGGCGAAAAAAATCCGCCCGCTGACGCCGGAAGAGATCGAAGGCCTTATCTATTCCGCCGATAACTATGTGCGCTGGAAAAATGAATACCTCGATCAGAACAACGAAAAACAGCCCTGACTATCGTATTCATCATTCAGCACCATTTTTTCCATCACCTCTTCCAGATCCCAGCGATTCTCCCTGAACAGCGATAGCCACTGTTCAGGGGTGGCGCCGCCGTAGCGCTGCCGCATCTGTTGCGCGCTGATAAGGCAATCCTGCTGGAAGCCGTTAACCAATACCGGAAAACGGATCGTTTGACGCTCATCGTCCCAGCTTTCACGATCCGGGAATTGAATCGCCTGGTTCACCGCGCCAGCTCCCGCTTAAGCGTCTCAATCACCGGATTCACATCCGGCATTACGCCATGCCAGAGTTTAAAGGCGTGCGCCGCCTGACCGACAAGCATGCCCAGACCGTCGGCGTATTTAACCGCGCCATGCTGTACGCACCATGCTAAAAACGGCGTCATCTCAGACAAATAAAACATGTCATAACAGCGCGTATCGGCAGCGATCAGTTCGGCGGGTATCGTGGGAACGCTGTCATATATCCCGGATGAGGTGGCATTGATCACCAGATCAAAAGCCTGCCCTGATAATTGATCAAACCTCATTGCACGGATATCGCCGACGGAGCGAAAGAGTTGTACTAATCCATCAGCTCTGGAAAACGTCCTGTTAGCCAAAACGACCGAGCAGCCATAAGTCAGCAATGGCTGAATAACCCCGCGCGCCGCGCCGCCCGCACCAAGCAGTAAAACGCGATCCCCTGGCTTAACCAGGCTCAGCCGCTGCAGATCGCTTAATAAACCGATGCCGTCGGTGTTATCGCCAAATAGACGTCCGTCGCTCAGTTTCTTTAAGGTATTAACGGCGCCGGCAAGCGACGCTCGTTCGCTGCGTTCATCCGCCACGGCAAAAGCCCGCTCTTTAAACGGCGCCGTGATATTCGCCCCGCTGGCTCCCTCGCTGAAATAACGATGCAACTCCGCTTCAAAATTATCCACGGGCGCCAGTATGCGCTGATAATTCAGCGCAATGCCCGTCTGAGAAGCAAACAACTCATGTATACGCGGTGACTTACTGTGCGCAATTGGATTACCAAAAACAGCAAAAGACATTATCTCAGACACCCAACTCTCCAATCTCCAGGTTAGCCCTGGCGCAACAGTTTACCGGTTAAAACATCTCTAATCTCGGAAGGGTTTACCCTTCCACCTACCTGTCCGCGCAGGACGGGAAAATCAGCGCCAAACTGCTGATGGATTTCCTGCTCCGAACGACAAGGCGGCAGGCCGCTCAAATTGGCGCTGGTTGAAACCAGCGGCTTGCCATAACCGACACACAATTTTTTCACCAATGGATGGGCGCTGACCCGCACCGCCAGCGAGCTAAATTGCCCGGTCAGCCACGTTGGCGTGGTGGGTCTGGCCGGAATAACCCAGGTAACGGGCCCGGGCCAACTGGAAAACATGGCGTTTTTTTGCGCGTCGGACAGCTCGCTATCGTCCACATACGGCGCCAGTTGCTGATAATCGGCGGCAATCAGAATCAGCCCCTTGCGCCACGAACGCTGTTTTAGCGCCAATAAACGGTTTACCGCCGTTTCACTATCCGGATCGCACCCCAGGCCAAATACCGCTTCGGTGGGATAGGCGATGACTTCTTCGTTGCGCAGCGCCTGCAATACAGGAACCAGTAAATCATCAGAGACATTATTCATTGTTATCAACTTCGGCCGTGGCCGGCTTTCCACATAATTTGCTGGCGCAAAACAGCATCATGCCCTTCGCCGTTTTCTTTTCGATAAGTAAAGGATAGCCGCAGTGGGGACACTCCCCGTCTACCGGTTTGTTATTAAGCGTAAACTGGCACTCAGGGTAACGCGAGCAGGCATGAAACACTTTGCCATAGCGCGACTTGCGCTGTAGCAGCGTTCCCTTACGGCATTGCGGACAGCTCAACGCGGTTTCATCAGGGCGATCGATCACCTCAGTGTGATTACACTGCGGATAATTTTCACAGCCGATAAACATGCCGTAGCGCCCTTGCCTCAGCACCAAAGTCGACTGGCAGCGCGGGCAGAGCTGTCCATCCAGCACCTTGACCACGTGACCGTCCGCCTGTGCCTTTAGCGGACGAATAAATTCACATTCAGGGTAACGCGAGCAGCCAAGAAAAGGCCCGTGCCGGCCGGAACGGATAATCAGCACCGACCCGCATTCCGGGCAAAGCTCTTGTTTCTTGTCGGCAAAAAGTACGGTTTTAGCCATTCCTTACCTACTACACTCCAGGCTATTGCACATAACCGTCGTTTTCCTCAAACAAAAGCTCTTCCATTTGCTGGTAAGCGTTCTCACACCCGGGAACATTGAAAAGCACCATCAGAATGACCCATTTAAGATCTTCCAGATCGAAATCTTGTGTTTCAAGCGCCATCACCCGGTCGATCACCATCTCGCGCGTTTCCAGATTCAAGACCTGGATCTGTTCGAGAAATAATAAAAAACCACGGCACTCCGCATCAAGACACAGCTCTTCATCCTGCGTATAGATGCGCATCGCCAGCGGATCGTGCGCCAGATTGAGCGGCGTGCTCTGCCCTTCCTGTATGTCAGCCAGTTTTTCCAGCCAATTCAGCGCGCTGTAGATATCATTACGGTCAAATCCAGCGCGGGTGAGGTCATCAGTCAACGAATCCTGATCGACACGCATTTCAGTTTCATTGTGGATATATGTTTCAAACAAGTACATGAGTACGTCGAACATGGCCTGCCCTCCTTAATCGGACATAGCCGCCGGGTACTGCTGCGATCCATCCTGCTAACTCCAGTTCCAATAGCTTACCCACTATCTCTGGCACAGGTTGGCCGGCACGTTCAGCGACAACGTCAACGGGTGTAACCTCATCCCCTACGTTAGCCAACACATCAGCAAATGGCAATTCAACATCCTCTTCCACGGCAGAAATAGTTTGATCCGCCGCTGCAGGAAGCCATTGCAGCTCGCTCATTAACTGTTCGACGATATTTTTAGGATGGGTGACAAGGTAGGCGCCCTGTTGAATCAGCCAGTGCGTTCCCTGCGTCATCGGGTTACCTATCGGCCCGGGTAAGGCAAACACTTCCCGCCCCTGTTCCAACGCATAGCGGGCCGTCACCAGCGACCCGCTGCGCATGGATGCCTCAACCACCAGTACGCCCAGACTCAACCCGCTGATAATGCGATTTCTTCTTGGAAAGTTCGTCGGCAATGGCCGTGTCGCCAGCGGGAATTCGGACACCACTGCGCCGCCCTGTTCGAGAATGCGCTCGGCAAGCCGCTGATGACGCCTGGGGTAGATATGAGCCAACCCGCTGCCTAACACCGCGACCGTCTTTCCTCCGGCATCGAGTGACGCCCGGTGCGCGATGCCATCGATCCCGACCGCCAGCCCGCTGGTGATAGTCAGGTTATTTACCGCCAGTTCCTGCGCAAAGAACTGCCCCCACTGCTCGCCATAGGCGCTGTTACTGCGGCTGCCGACGATAGCGATTTGCGGCGAAGCCAGTAAAGCGGGATCGCCTGCCACAAACAGCAACAGCGGAGGGGAACTGATATTGGCGAGCAAAAACGGATATCTTTTATCAACGCAGGTCACCATATGGCGATCGGGCTGCGACAGCCAGCACAGCGTTTCTTCCACTATTTTCCGATCAAAGCGTTGGAACTGTTCTGCCTGGACGTCAGTCATGCCCAGAGACATTAAAGCGCTTTTGCCGTAATCCCCCATGGCAATAAGTTCTCCGGCCATTGCTCCGGCCCGTCTGGCCCCCAAGTATCTCACTCCCATCAGGCGCAGCCAGATTTCCGTTGATAACATTGCGCGTCCCTTATTCCGCCGGGTCAGGTTGCTCCGGCAATTAACTGCCGATGCTGTCAATCGGTGCGGGAAATGTCTAGAATAGGGACAGATACTCTTTCACCCCTCGGATACAGATCTAAATATATATGTCAGTTTTGCACGTATTACATTTTCCGGACGAGCGGCTTCGCATCAAGGCGCAGCCCGTAAAAGAAGTCACTGCGGACATTCAGCGTATCGTCGATGATATGTTCGATACCATGTATGAAGAAGAAGGCATTGGTCTGGCCGCCACCCAGGTGGATATTCATCAGCGTATTATTGTTATCGATGTTTCAGAAAACCGCGACCAGCGGCTGGTGCTGATTAATCCCGAGCTGCTTGAAAAAAGCGGCGATACCGGTATCGAAGAGGGATGTTTGTCGATCCCGGAAACCCGGGCGCTGGTGCCGCGCGCCGAACGCGTGAAAGTACGGGCGCTGGATCGGGAAGGCAATACCTTCGAACTGGAAGCTGACGGTCTGCTAGCCATCTGTATTCAGCATGAAATGGACCATCTGGTCGGGAAGTTGTTTATTGATTATCTTTCCTCTCTGAAACGCCAGAGAATCCGCCAAAAACTGGAAAAAATGGCCAGGCTAAACGGCCGGGATTAAGGGTTTATCTTCCTGACAGGAAACAACGTGTCTGATTCTTTACGCATTATCTTTGCCGGTACACCCGACTTCGCCGCCCGCCACCTGGAGGCGCTCCTCTCCTCCGGGCATCAGGTGGTGGGGGTTTTCACTCAGCCGGACAGGCCGGCCGGCCGGGGTAACAAGTTAACCGCCAGCCCGGTGAAAGCGCTGGCGGAACAGCACGATATTCCGGTGTATCAGCCCAAATCGCTGCGTCAGACCGCAGGCCAGGAGATGGTGGAAGCCCTGCAGGCCGATGTCATGGTGGTGGTCGCTTACGGACTGATTTTGCCCCAGACGGTTCTGAATATGCCGCGCCTCGGCTGTATCAACGTGCACGGTTCTCTACTGCCGCGCTGGCGCGGAGCCGCGCCGATTCAGCGCGCGCTGTGGGCGGGCGATCAAAGCACCGGCGTGACGATCATGCAGATGGACGCCGGGCTTGATACCGGCGCCATGCTGCACAAGATCGCCTGTCCGATTCTTGCCGGCGATACCAGCGCCACGTTATACAGCAAGCTGGCGGAGCTTGGCCCCCGCGGACTACTGGAAACGCTGGCGCAGCTGGCTGACGGTAAGGCCGCGCCCGAGGCTCAGGACGACGCCCTGGCGACCTACGCGGAAAAGCTCAGCAAGGAAGAGTCCCGCCTCGACTGGCAACTTTCCGCGTTACAGCTTGAGCGCTGCGTGCGGGCGTTCAATCCTTGGCCGGTAAGTTATTTTGTCGTCGACGAACAGCCGGTTAAGGTGTGGAAAAGCGCAGCGATCGCCGGGGATCATCACGCACTGCCCGGCACCATTTTGCACGCCGATAAAAACGGCATCCAGGTCGCCACGTCAGACGGCGTGTTCACCATTCTTGAGTTACAGCCGGCCGGTAAAAAAGTGATGAAGGTCCAGGATCTGCTCAACTCGCGGCGTGAATGGTTTACTCCCGGCAATGTTCTGGCCTAAACGCGGTTTAATGCCGGCGATACCCGCCGGTAAACCCTATCTCTTACGTAGTCGCTAACAAATGAAAAGCTCATATAACCTTCGCAGTATTGCCGCTAAAGTGGTAGGGCAAGTAGTGGATCACGGACAATCGCTCAGCACCTTATTGCCCGCCTGTCAGCGAGATATCTCTGACAAGGATCGCGCGCTATTGCAGGAGCTTTGCTTTGGTGTACTGCGCGTGTTGCCGCAGTTGGAGTGGTTTATTCAGCAGTTGATGGCCAAGCCATTGACGGGTAAGCAGCGGCCGCTGCACTACCTGATCATGGTAGGCATGTATCAACTGCTGTATACCCGTATCCCGGCGCACGCGGCGCTGGCGGAAACCGTGGAAGGCGCCATCGCCCTGAAACGCCCGCAGTTGAAGGGGCTGATTAACGGCGTGTTGCGTCAGTTTCAACGCCAGCAGGACGAGCTGCTGGCGCGCGCGGCGAATAATCCCGTACGCTATCTGCATCCGGGCTGGCTGCTGACCCGGATTAAAAACGCCTATCCCGACAACTGGCAGCAGATTGTCGACGCCAATAATCAGCGCCCGCCGATGTGGCTGCGCGTCAACCGGCTGCATCATAGCCGCGAGGCGTACCTCGCCCTGCTTAAGCAGCAAGGTATTGAAGCGGTGCCGCACACTGATTATCCCGACGCCATTCGTCTCGCCGTCCCCTGCGCCGTCAACCTGCTTCCGGGGTTCGAACAGGGCTGGGCGACGGTCCAGGATGCCTCGGCGCAGGGCTGCGTATACTGGCTGGATCCGCACAATGGCGAATCTATTCTCGATCTTTGCGCGGCGCCCGGCGGTAAAACCACCCATATTCTGGAAGCCGCTCCGCAATCGCAGGTCTTGGCGGTGGATATCGACGAGTCAAGGCTGAGCCGGATAAGAGAGAATTTACAGCGTCTGCAACTCCATGCGGAAGTGGTTCTCGGCGACGGGCGTCAGCCCGAAAGCTGGAGCCAGGGCCGCATTTTCGACCGTATTCTGCTGGATGCGCCCTGCTCCGCGACGGGCGTGGTCCGCCGGCATCCGGATATTAAATGGTTACGGCGCGACAGCGATATCGCCGAACTGGCGCTGTTGCAAAAAGAGATTCTGGAAGCCGTCTGGCCCTATCTCAAACCGGGCGGAACCCTAGTCTATGCCACCTGCTCAATCATGCCGGAAGAGAACCAGCAGCAGGTAGCCGACTTCCTTGCGCGTCATGCCGACGCCGCGCTGGTCGGCACCGGCTCGCCGCAACGGCCCGGCATCCAGAAACTCCCCGGTCCGGATGACGGCGATGGTTTCTTCTACGCCAAGCTGGTAAAAAACTGATATTGCCTCCAGTATTGTCTAACGCCTTGCGGCAACAACACATACGGCAGAATGGATTATGAAGATTATTATTCTTGGCGCGGGTCAGGTAGGCGGCACGCTGGCGGAAAACCTGGCCGGTGAAAACAACGACATTACCGTTGTCGACACCGATACCACCCGTTTACGTCAGCTTCAGGATAAATTTGATCTGCGCGTGATCGCCGGCTATGCCTCCCACCCTCGGGTATTGCGCGAAGCGGGCGCGGAAGACGCGGATATGCTGGTTGCGGTCACCAATTCCGATGAAACCAATATGGTTGCCTGCCAGATTGCCTATTCGCTTTTCAATACGCCAAACCGTATCGCGCGCATCCGATCGGCCGAGTATATCCGCGAATCCGAGCATCTTTTTCTGCCCGAAGCCGTGCCTATCGATCATTTAATCTCGCCTGAACAATTGGTTATCGACAATATTTACAAGCTGATTGAATATCCCGGCGCGCTTCAGGTGGTCAATTTCGCCCAGGGAAAAGTCAGCATTGCCGCGGTAAACGCCTACTATGGCGGCCCTTTGGTCGGTAACGCCCTGTCATCGATTCGTGAACATATACCGCATATAGAAACGCGCGTTGCCGCTATTTTCCGTCACGATCGCCCCATCCGTCCCCAGGGTTCTACCGTTATCGAAGCCGGAGATGAAGTCTTTTTTGTTGCCGCATCACAGAATATCCGCGCCGTGATGAGCGAACTGCAACGGCTGGAGAACCCCTATAAACGCATCATGATCGTGGGCGGAGGAAACGTGGGAGCCGGGCTGGCGCAACGGTTGGAAAAAGATTACAGCATTAAACTGATAGAACATAACGCGGAGCGAGCGGCCGAGCTTGCCGAGTTATTGCAGGATACCATCGTGTTTCACGGCGATGCCTCGGACCAGGAGCTGCTCGCTGAAGAGCATATCGAGCAGATGGATGTATTTATCGCCATTACCAATGATGACGAAGCCAACATTATGTCGGCCATGCTGGCCAAGCGGATGGGGGCAAAGAAAGCCATGGTGCTGATTCAGCGCCGCGCTTACGTCGATTTGGTTCAGGGCAGCGTCATTGATGTCGCCATCTCTCCGCAGCAGGCCACGATCTCCGCGCTATTAAGCCACGTGCGTAAAGCGGATATTGTCAGCGTCTCCTCCCTGCGCAGGGGCGCCGCAGAGGCAATCGAAGCCATCGCCCACGGCGACGAAGACACCTCAAAAGTGGTCGGACGCATGGTGGAGGATATAAAACTGCCGCCCGGCACCACGATTGGCGCGGTGGTGCGCGGCGATGACGTCATTATCGCCAACGACAATACCCGTATCGAGCAGGGCGACCACATCATTATGTTCTTAACCGACAAGAAATTTGTGCCGGATGTGGAACGTTTATTCCAGCCAAGCCCGTTCTTCTTGTAATGAAAAAGAAGATAAGTTGTTTAACTATCACCAGGTTATATGGCAAATATAAAACTATTTGTTAAAATTAATTTATCTTTTTATCAAGGAGAGTGGTTATGAGTATTATTAAAGAATTCCGCGAATTTGCCATGCGGGGAAATGTTGTCGATCTGGCGGTCGGTGTAATTATCGGCGCCGCCTTCGGTAAAATCGTTTCATCGCTGGTATCCGATATTATAATGCCCCCTCTGGGACTGCTTATCGGCGGCGTGGATTTCAAACAATTCAGTTTGGTTTTACGTGATGCCCAAGGCGACATACCCGCGGTAATTATGCACTACGGCGTTTTTATTCAGAATATTTTTGACTTCGTCATTGTCGCATTCGCTATTTTCATGGCGATTAAACTGATGAACAAAATGCGCCGTAAACAGGAAGATGCGCCGGCCGCACCGCCTAAACCTAGCGCTGAAGAGACATTATTGACGGAAATACGCGACCTGCTGAAAAATCAGCAACAGCCTAAACTGTAAATCAATTAACTAGTCCATTGTGCAACGGCGTTTTCAGCCAAGCAAACAAAAAGGCCAGCGGTAAAGAATCTTTTGATTGCTTACCGCTGGCCTCCCAGTTTCCCTTCTTTGCATGTTTGTCTTTTCTACGGTAACTCCCTTTTCCCTTGCTGTTCACCTCAATCCGTTGACGGAATAGCGGGTCGTGCAGCAATGCTTCAATGGCATTGTCCTGAATTTTACCCCGTTTATGACGATAGCCGGTCATATATACCTCTCATGATGTGCTGTAAATAGAACGCGTGTGAGTATAGAGGAGAATCTGGCGGTGGTACAGATGAGCCAGGGGAACTTAGCGAGAATCAAATGCCTGTTTTAACGATGCGGAATAGTCCGCGTGTAAAAAGTCGGTATTGACGCCCCGCTGCTGCAGGCGTAGCTCAAGCAAGCGAAAGCGGCGTGAAAGCGCTTCATATTGTGGAGACTGGCGAGAAATATTTTCCAGCAGATCGGATAGCTGCAGCGCCTCTTTGCGCTCTTCAAGTTCCAGCGGCAAACAGCCGGCATTTTTCAGCAGCCGGTAGGCGACCCGAAGCTCGGGCGGTACGCCGCTGTCATCGTCAAGCGTCAAGGGCTGGCCGCTACCCGGTAAATTGTCAAACTGCCCCTGCTGCAGGGCAAGCGCGATATGGCGTTCCGCCAGTTCGTCAATCAACCACATCATTCCCCCTTAAACCGCGTACGCTTAAAGGTTAGCCGAATTCAAGGCATAAAAAAACCGGGTTTCCCCGGCTTTTTTATGCTCTTACAGATTACTCCGCAGTAGCAACTTCTTCTGTCTGAGACGCTGAACGATCAACGAGCTCGATGTATGCCATCGGCGCATTGTCGCCTGCACGGAAGCCACACTTCAGAATACGAGTGTAACCACCGGCACGGCTCGCGAAACGCGGGCCCAGTTCATTAAACAGTTTTGCCACGATCTCGTTATCACGAGTACGGGCGAATGCCAGACGACGATTAGCAACGCTGTCGGTCTTGGCAAGAGTAATCAGCGGTTCAACAACACGGCGCAGCTCTTTCGCTTTCGGCAGGGTCGTCTTGATAATCTCATGACGAACCAAAGAACTAGCCATGTTACGGAACATAGCCTGACGATGGCTGCTGTTACGGTTCAGTTGACGACCACTCTTACGATGGCGCATGACCTTATCCTTCTCAGTAAAACCTTAACCTGCGATCTGGTTACTCATCAGCAATGCTTGCCGGCGGCCAGTTTTCCAGGCGCATGCCCAGAGACAGACCACGGGAAGCCAGTACGTCTTTAATCTCGGTAAGAGATTTTTTACCCAGGTTAGGCGTTTTCAACAGCTCAACCTCGGTACGCTGTACCAGATCACCGATGTAGTGGATAGCTTCTGCCTTGAGGCAGTTAGCAGAGCGGACAGTCAATTCCAGATCGTCAACAGGGCGCAGCAGGATCGGATCGAACTCTGGTTTTTCTTCTTTAACTTCCGGTTGACGCACGTCACGCAGGTCAACAAAAGCTTCAAGTTGTTCAGCCAGAATGGTAGCCGCACGGCGGATCGCCTCTTCAGGATCGATCGTGCCGTTGGTTTCCATTTCGATGACCAGCTTGTCCAGGTCGGTACGCTGTTCTACGCGCGCCGCTTCAACATTGTAGGCAATACGCTCTACAGGGCTGTAGCAAGCATCGACTAACAGACGACCAATCGGGCGCTCATCTTCTTCCGTATGAATACGGGCAGATGCCGGCACATAACCACGACCACGCTGAACTTTGATACGCATGCTAATAGACGCGTTTTCATCGGTCAGGTGGCAGATCAAGTGCTGTGGCTTGACGATTTCGACATCGCCATCATGGACGATGTCGGCTGCAGTCACAGGGCCAATGCCAGATTTATTCAGGGTAAGAATAACTTCATCTTTGCCTTGAACTCTCACCGCCAGCCCTTTCAGGTTGAGCAGGATTTCCAGGATGTCTTCCTGTACGCCTTCTTTGGTGCTGTACTCATGCAGTACACCATCAATCTCAACCTCGGTCACCGCGCAACCTGGCATGGATGAAAGCAGAATACGGCGCAGTGCGTTGCCAAGAGTGTGGCCGAAGCCACGCTCTAATGGCTCAAGGGTCACCTTGGCGTGCGTCGAACTGACTTGCTCGATATCAACCAGGCGCGGTTTTAGAAACTCTGTCACAGAACCCTGCATTGTGTCCTCTCTTTGGTACTAAGCTTTACTTGGAGTAAAGCTCGACGATCAGGTGTTCATTAATGTCCGCAGACAGATCGGTACGTTCAGGAATACGTTTGAACACACCTTCCATCTTGGCAGCATCAACTTCCAGCCAAGTTGGCTTTTCACGCTGTTCAGCCAGCTCCAGAGCGGCCTTAACGCGAGATTGCTTTTTCGCTTTCTCACGGATGCTGACTACGTCATTCGGGGATACCTGATAAGAAGCGATGCTAACAACGCGACCGTTTACCATGATAGCCTTGTGGCTGACCAACTGACGTGATTCAGCACGAGTAGCGCCGAAGCCCATACGGTAAACTACGTTGTCCAGACGACCTTCCAGCAGCTGTAACAGGTTCGCACCTGTGTTGCCTTTCAGACGCGCGGCTTCTTTATAATAGTTACGGAACTGGCGTTCCAGAACACCATAAATACGGCGAACTTTTTGCTTTTCACGCAACTGCACACCATAGTCAGACAGACGCGGTTTACGCGCACCGTGCTGGCCAGGAGCTTGTTCAATCTTACACTTGGAATCGATCGCACGAACACCAGACTTCAGGAACAGGTCGGTGCCTTCACGACGGCTCAGCTTGAGCTTAGGACCCAAATATCTTGCCATTTTCTTTCTCCAACAATCCTAAAAGCGGCGTTATACGCGGCGCTTTTTCGGCGGACGACAACCGTTATGGGGGATCGGAGTCACATCAGTAATATTAGTGATGCGGAAACCAGCCGCGTTCAATGCGCGGATAGTAGACTCACGGCCCGGACCAGGTCCTTTAACCATAACTTCCAAGTTCTTGATACCGTACTCTTTCACTGCTTCAGCACAGCGCTCTGCTGCAACCTGAGCGGCGAACGGAGTGGATTTACGAGAACCACGGAAACCGGAACCACCGGCAGTTGCCCAACCCAGCGCATTACCCTGACGATCGGTAATAGTAACGATGGTGTTGTTGAAAGAAGCATGGACATGAGCCACACCGTCAGAGACTTGCTTTCTTACACGCTTACGTGTACGAATAGGTGCCTTTGCCATTATTCAATCACCCCGATTATTTCTTGATCGGTTTGCGCGGACCCTTACGGGTACGGGCGTTAGTCTTGGTACGCTGACCGCGAACCGGAAGACCACGACGATGACGCAAACCACGATAAGTACCAAGGTCCATAAGACGCTTAATGCTCAGGGTAACTTCACGACGCAGGTCACCTTCAACAACAAACTTGGCAACTTCGTCACGCAGCTTATCGATTTGCTCTTCAGACAGCTCACTGATCTTAACATTTTCAGCAATACCCGAAGCAGCGCAGATGGCCTGCGAACGAGTTTTACCGACACCGTAGATCGCCGTTAATGCGATAACGGTATGCTTATGATCAGGAATGTTAATGCCTGCTATACGGGCCACTATGCACTCCTACAATTTTATACGGCAATACCATTCTGAAAAGCCCGTTTTCAGGATACTCAAATAGTATTGCGGCTACATACAAAAGATTGGCTGGCTAATCTAGCCAGCTCAACCCAACTTTGCAAGAAAAATATGCGAGATAATCAGCCTTGACGCTGTTTATGCTTCGGCTCGGCACTGCAGATCACACGAACGACACCGTTACGCTTAACAATCTTACAGTTACGACATAATTTCTTGACGGAAGCACGAACTTTCATTTTTACTCTCCGTAACTTCTCAAACGCACCTGATTAACGGTTATAGCCTTTCAGGTTTGCTTTCTTCAATGCAGACTCGTACTGACTCGACATCATCAGAGTTTGCACTTGAGCCATAAAGTCCATGATGACCACAACGACGATCAATAATGACGTGCCGCCGAAATAGAAAGGCACTTTCATTGCATCACGCATGAACTCCGGGATCAGGCAGATGAAAGTAATGTACATCGCACCTACCAGAGTAAGGCGGGTCATTACTTTATCGATATATTTCGCCGTTTGCTCTCCCGGACGAATTCCTGGCACGAATGCACCGGACTTCTTCAGGTTATCTGCTGTTTCACGCGGATTGAAAACCAACGCAGTGTAGAAGAAACAGAAGAAGATGATTGCAGACGCATAGAGTAACACATAAAGCGGTTGCCCAGGCTGCAAATACAGCGAAATCGTAGTCAGCCAGTTCCAACCGGTACCGCCCCCGAACCAGGATGCAATCGTGGCCGGGAACAGAATAATGCTGGATGCGAAGATAGCCGGGATAACCCCCGCCATATTCACTTTCAGCGGTAAATGCGTACTCTGTGCTGCATAAACGCGACGACCTTGTTGACGCTTGGCATAGTTGACGACGATACGCCGCTGACCACGCTCCATGAAAACAACGAAGAAGGTTACTGCAAACACTAAAACTGCAACCAACAGCAACAGGAGGAAGTGCAGGTCGCCTTGCCGCGCTTGCTCGATGGTATGGCCAATGGCCGGCGGCAGACCCGCAACGATACCAGCGAAGATTATGATCGAAATACCGTTGCCGATACCGCGTTCCGTAATCTGTTCACCCAGCCACATCAGGAACATGGTTCCCGTGACCAGGCTTACAACAGCGGTAAAATAGAAAGCAAAGCCCGGATTTAACACCAGGCCCTGCATCCCAGGCATATTCGGCAGACCGGTAGCAATACCGATCGACTGGAATATGGCCAATACCAGAGTACCGTAACGGGTGTACTGGCTAATCTTGCGACGGCCAGCCTCCCCTTCTTTCTTTATTTCCGCCAGCGTGGGGTGAACCACGGTCAGCAACTGGATAATAATCGATGCCGAAATATACGGCATGATACCCAGGGCAAAGATAGAAGCACGGCTGAGCGCACCACCAGAGAACATGTTGAACATTTCAATGATGGTGCCTCGCTGCTGTTCAAGCAATTTGGCAAGCACAGTGGCATCAATACCAGGAATCGGAATAAAAGAGCCAATACGGAAAACAATCAGCGCACCGATAACAAACAATAGTCTGCGCTTCAGTTCGCCTACTCCGCCTTTAGCACTTTGAAAATCTAATCCTGGTTGTTTGGCCATCTGCTACTTATTCCTCAATTTTACCGCCAGCAGTTTCGATAGCAGCACGAGCACCTTTAGTGACACGCAGACCACGAATCGTTACCGGACGAGCAACTTCACCAGACAGAATCACTTTCGCGAATTCGATCTGAATGCCAATCACATTAGCGGCTTTCAGCGTATTCAGGTCAACGACGTCGCCTTCCACTTTAGCCAGATCGGACAGACGAACTTCTGCCGTGATCATAGCCTTGCGAGAAGTAAACCCGAACTTCGGCAGACGACGGTATAAAGGCATCTGGCCGCCTTCAAAACCACGGCGCACGCCACCGCCAGAACGAGACTTCTGACCCTTGTGACCGCGACCGCCGGTTTTGCCCAGGCCAGAACCGATACCACGACCTAAACGCTTCGGCGCATGCTTCGCGCCTTCGGCCGGAGACAGAGTATTCAAGCGCATCTGTTACTCCTCCACTTTAACCATATAGGAAACCGCGTTGACCATACCGCGAACCGCAGGAGTATCCTCACGTTCAACGGTGTGACCAATACGACGCAGACCCAGGCCAAGCAGCGTTGCCTTATGTTTCGGCAGACGACCGATTGCACTACGGGTTTGAGTTATTTTAATAGTCTTTGCCATGGTTAATTACCCCAGAATTTCTTCAACGGATTTACCACGCTTGGCAGCGACCATTTCCGGGGACTTCATGTTGGCCAAGCCATCAATCGTTGCACGAACCACGTTAATCGGGTTAGTGGAACCATAGGCTTTAGCCAATACGTTGTGTACCCCTGCGACTTCCAAAACGGCGCGCATTGCACCGCCGGCAATAATACCGGTACCTTCGGAAGCCGGCTGCATGAACACACGAGAGCCCGTGTGAGCACCTTTAACCGGGTGCTGCAGGGTGCCGTTGTTCAGCGCGACATTCATCATATTGCGACGGGCTTTTTCCATCGCTTTCTGGATCGCTGCCGGAACTTCGCGTGCTTTACCGTAGCCAAAACCAACGCGACCGTTGCCATCACCCACTACAGTCAGTGCGGTGAAGCTGAAAATACGGCCACCTTTAACGGTTTTAGATACGCGATTTACCGCGATCAGCTTTTCCTGCAGTTCGCCAGCTTGTTTCTCGATGTGAGCCATCTTACACCTCTACCTTAGAACTGAAGGCCAGCTTCACGGGCAGCATCTGCCAGTGCCTGGACTCGACCATGATATTGGAAACCGGAACGGTCAAAGGATACGTCTTTAATCCCTTTTTCCAATGCGCGTTCTGCAATAGCTTTACCTACTGCGATAGCTGCATCTTTATTACCGGTATACTTCAGTTGCTCAGCGATAGCTTTTTCTACAGTAGAAGCGGCTACCAGGACTTCAGAACCGTTCGGTGCGATGACCTGCGCATAAATATGGCGTGGAGTACGATGTACCACCAAACGCGTCGCACCCAGTTCCTGGAGCTTGCGGCGTGCGCGGGTCGCACGACGGATACGAGCTGCTTTCTTATCCATAGTGTTACCTTACTTCTTCTTAGCCTCTTTGGTACGCACGACTTCGTCGGCGTAACGGACACCCTTGCCTTTGTAAGGCTCAGGACGACGGTAGGCGCGTATTTCCGCAGCGACCTGACCAATAACCTGCTTATCAGCACCTTTCAGTACGATTTCGGTCTGGCTGGGGCACTCAGCGGTAATACCTGCCGGCAGCGCGTGGTCAACCGGATGAGAGAACCCAAGAGACAGGTTCACTACGTTGCCTTTTACGGCAGCACGATAACCAACACCGACCAGCTGCAGCTTCTTGGTGAAGCCTTCGGTAACACCGACAACCATTGCGTTTAACAGAGCGCGTGTGGTGCCCGCCTGGGCCCATCCGTCAACGAAACCTTCGCGCGGGGCGAAAGTCAGAGCGTTGTCAGCCTGTTTAACTTCAACAGCGTCATGGATCTTACGACTCAGCTCGCCGTTTTTACCCTTAATCGAAATATCCTGACCGTTGAGTTTTACCTCTACGCCGGCAGGAATGACGACGGGTGCTTTTGCAACACGAGACATTCTTTCCTCCCGATTAAGCTACGTAGCAGATAATCTCGCCACCAAGACCAGCCTGGCGAGCTGCACGATCAGTCATAACACCTTTAGAGGTAGAAACAACAGCGATACCCAGTCCTGCCATAACTTTCGGCAGTTCGTCTTTGCGCTTATAAATACGCAGACCTGGACGGCTTACACGCTGAATGCTTTCTACCACTGCCTTGCCCTGGAAATATTTAAGTGCTAATTCCAGAACCGGCTTGGCGTCGCCTTCGATTTTAAAATCTTCAATGTAGCCTTCTTCCTTCAGCACGTTGGCAATTGCCACTTTCAGCTTGGAGGAAGGCATGGTGACCGCAACTTTGTTCGCGGCTTGACCGTTACGGATACGGGTCAGCATATCCGCGATCGGATCTTGCATGCTCATCTGTCTTTACTCCCGTGATTCAATTGGTGACAATTACCAGCTAGCCTTTTTCAGACCCGGAATTTCACCGCGCATAGCGGCTTCACGGACCTTGATACGGCTCAACCCGAACTTCCGCAGGAAAGCATGCGGACGACCAGTTTGACGGCAGCGGTTACGCTGACGAGACGGGCTGGAATCACGCGGCAGAGTCTGCAGCTTAAGAACTGCATCCCAACGTTCTTCGTCGGAAGAGTTCACGCTGGAGATAATAGCTTTTAATTCCTCGCGTTTAGCGCGGTATTTATCAGCCAGTTTCACGCGAACGACTTCGCGTGCTTTCATGGATTGCTTAGCCATTAGTAACCCTACCTTACTTGCGGAATGGGAAGTTAAAGGCGGCCAACAGCGCACGGCCTTCATCATCGGATTTCGCAGTGGTGGTAATGGTAATATCCAAACCACGAACGCGATCGACCTTGTCATAGTCGATTTCCGGGAAGATGATCTGCTCACGCACACCCATGCTGTAGTTACCACGGCCGTCGAATGACTTGGCGGACAGGCCACGGAAGTCACGGATACGCGGTACAGCAATGGAAATCAGTCGCTCAAGAAACTCCCACATGCGTTCGCCACGCAGAGTTACTTTACAGCCGATCGGATAGCCCTGACGGATTTTGAAGCCTGCAACAGATTTGCGAGCTTTGGTGATCAACGGTTTTTGACCGGAGATTGCTGCCAGATCGGCTGCTGCGTTATCCAGCAGTTTCTTGTCAGCGATCGCTTCACCAACACCCATGTTCAGGGTGATCTTCTCGACCCGAGGGACTTGCATGACAGAATTGTAGTTAAACTCGGTCATGAGTTTTTTAACTACTTCGTCTTTGTAGTAATCATGCAGTTTCGCCATCGTACTACTCCAAATTACTTGATAGTTTCGCTGTTAGATTTAAAGAAACGGACTTTTTTGCCGTCTTCGAATCTAAAGCCTACACGGTCAGCCTTACCAGTTGCCGCATTGAAGATCGCAAGGTTGGAAACCTGAATAGCAGCTTCTTTTTCAACGATGCCGCCTGGTTGGTTCAGGGCCGGAACCGGCTTCTGATGTTTTTTAACCAGGTTGATACCTTCAACAATGACCTTACTAGCAGACAGGACATTTTTTACTTTACCGCGCTTACCTTTATCTTTGCCGGTCAGCACGATAACTTCGTCATCACGACGGATTTTCGCTGCCATGATTCGCTCCTTAGAGTACTTCTGGTGCCAGAGAGATAATTTTCATGAACTTCTCATTACGCAGTTCACGAGTTACCGGCCCAAAAATACGCGTACCGATAGGCTGTTCGCTGTTATTGTTCAGAATAACGCAAGCATTTCCATCGAAGCGAATGACAGAACCGTCCGGGCGACGAACACCCTTCTTGGTGCGCACCACAACCGCCTTCAGTACATCGCCTTTTTTCACCTTACCGCGAGGAATTGCTTCCTTGATGGTAATTTTGATGATATCGCCGACGCCTGCGTAGCGACGGTGCGAGCCACCTAGAACCTTGATACACATTACGCGACGTGCACCGGAGTTATCGGCCACATTCAGCATAGTCTGTTCTTGGATCATTTTAGTGCTCCGCTAATGTCAACTACTACTTTAGGACCCATCACAGGCCATTAAAATGCCCCAAATTAAGGGCGCAGCATTATAACACCGCTTCCTTGATATGGGTAGAAAAAATAAACGGCCCAGTTACTGAGCCGTTTATCATAACGAGAAGAGCGCTACTGTATTACAGAATCGCTTTCTCTACAACGCGAACAAGCGTCCAAGACTTGGTTTTGGACAGCGGACGGCATTCGCGGATTTCAACCACGTCGCCGGTACCGCATTCGTTGTTCTCGTCATGTACGTGCAGCTTGGTCGTACGTTTAATGAACTTACCGTAAAGCGGATGTTTCACGAAACGTTCGATGGCGACGACGATGGATTTCTCCATTTTGTCGCTAACGACGCGGCCTTGCAGAGTACGGATTTTATCGGTCATTACGCACCCGCCTTCTCAGTCAGTAAAGTCTTAACACGTGCAACATTACGACGCACTTGTTTCAACAGGTGAGTTTGTTGCAGCTGGCCACTTGCCGCCTGCATGCGCAGATTGAATTGTTCGCGCAGCAGTTCGAGCAGCTCGGTGTTCAGCTCTTCAACGCTCTTTTCACGCAGCTCTTGTGCTTTCATTACATCACCGTCTTAGTTACAAAGGTGGTTTTAATCGGCAGTTTCGCTGCTGCCAGTTGGAATGCCTCGCGGGCCAACTCTTCCGGCACACCGTCCATTTCGTACAGGACTTTACCTGGCTGAATCAGGGCAACCCAATACTCTACGTTACCTTTACCTTTACCCATACGCACTTCAAGCGGTTTTTCGGTGATCGGTTTGTCCGGGAATACACGGATCCAGATCTTACCTTGACGCTTAACGGCGCGGGTCATGGCACGACGTGCAGCTTCGATTTGACGAGCGGTCAGGCGACCGCGGCCAACAGCTTTCAGACCGAAAGTGCCGAAGCTAACATCCGTTCCTACAGCCAGGCCACGGTTGCGGCCTTTGTGCATCTTACGGAATTTTGTACGCTTTGGTTGTAACATCAGCGACTCTCCTTACTTGCGGCCTTTACGCTGCTGCTTTTTAGGTTGAGCAGCCGGTTTTTCCGGTTGTTCAACGGCAGCCATACCACCCAGGATCTCACCTTTGAAGATCCACACTTTCACACCGATAACACCATAAGTGGTGTGCGCTTCGGAAGTGTTGTAATCGATATCCGCACGCAGGGTGTGCAACGGAACACGACCTTCACGGTACCATTCGGTACGCGCGATTTCAGCACCGCCCAGGCGGCCGCTTACTTCAACTTTGATACCCTTGGCGCCCAGACGCATGGCGTTCTGTACCGCACGCTTCATAGCACGACGGAACATCACGCGACGCTCCAGCTGAGAAGTGATGCTGTCAGCAACCAGTTTTGCGTCCAGTTCGGGCTTACGAACTTCTGCGATATTGATCTGTGCAGGTACGCCAGCGATATCCGCTACGACTTTGCGCAGTTTTTCAACATCTTCACCTTTTTTACCGATAACGATACCCGGGCGAGCGGTGTGAATGGTCACACGGATGCTTTTGGCCGGACGTTCGATAACGATACGAGAAACGGAAGCCTTCTCCAGTTCCTTCGTCAGGTATTTACGAACTTTAAAGTCGCTGTCCAGGTTGTCAGCGAATTCTTTGGTATTCGCATACCAGGTAGAGTTCCAGGGTTTGACAATACCCAGTCGAATACCATTAGGATGTACTTTCTGACCCATTGCTAGTCTCCAGAGTCTCAGCGATCGGACACAACCACAGTGATGTGGCTGGTACGCTTCAGGATGCGATCCGCACGACCTTTGGCACGCGGCATAATGCGCTTCATGCTTGGGCCTTCGTCAACGAAGATTTTCGCAACTTTCAGATCATCAATGTCAGCGCCATCGTTGTGCTCTGCATTAGCAATGGCAGACTCCAGCACTTTTTTAACCAGACCAGCAGCTTTCTTGTTGGTGTAGGTCAGAACTTCCAGAGCTTGCGACACTTTCTTACCGCGAATCAGGTCAGCCACCAGGCGAACCTTTTGAGCAGAAGAACGAGCGTGGCGATGTTGAGCAATAGTTTCCATCTCTTCCTCCTACCTTAGCGCTTCTTGGCCTTTTTATCGGCCGCATGGCCGCGATAAGTACGAGTCGGCGCGAATTCACCCAGTTTGTGACCGACCATTTCATCGGAAACAAACACCGGAACGTGCTGACGACCATTATGGACAGCGATGGTCAAACCGATCATGTTTGGAAAGATCGTTGAACGACGGGACCAAGTGCGCAAAGGCTTCTTGTCACCGCTTTCCACCGCTTTCTCTACCTTCTTCAGCAAGTGCAGGTCAATAAATGGACCTTTCTTGAGAGAACGTGGCATGGTTTATCCTCTAAAATTATTTAGTACGGCGACGTACGATGAACTTATCAGTACGCTTGTTGCTGCGGGTCTTCTTACCTTTGGTCTGTACGCCCCACGGGGATACCGGGTGCTTACCAAAGTTACGACCTTCACCACCACCGTGCGGGTGGTCTACCGGGTTCATCGCCGTACCGCGAACGGTCGGGCGAATACCACGCCAGCGAGCAGCACCTGCTTTACCCAGAACGCGCAGCATATGCTCCGCATTACCGACTTCGCCCAGCGTTGCGCGGCAGTCGGATTCGACTTTACGCATTTCGCCGGAACGCAGACGCAGGGTCACGTAAGATCCGTCACGGGCAACGATCTGAACGTAGGCACCGGCGGAGCGAGCCAGCTGGCCGCCTTTGCCTGGTTTCAACTCTACGTTGTGAACCGTTGAACCGACCGGGATGTTACGCATCGGCAAGGTGTTGCCGGTTTTGATTGCAGCATCAACGCCAGATTGAATCTGGTCACCTGCTTTAAGGCCTTTCGGCGCCAGGATATAACGGCGTTCGCCGTCTTTGTACAGAACCAGCGCGATATTCGCGGAACGGTTCGGATCATACTCCAGACGCTCAACAACAGCAGGAATACCATCTTTGTTGCGTTTAAAGTCAACCAGACGATATTGCTGTTTATGACCACCACCGATGTGACGGGTAGTGATGCGGCCATTGTTGTTACGGCCACCGGATTTGCTGTTCTTTTCCAGCAACGGGGCATAAGGTTTGCCCTTGTGCAGCTCAGGGTTAACCACTTTAACAACGTGGCGACGACCCGGAGATGTCGGTTTACATTTAACAATTGCCATTGTTCTTTACTCCTCCGACTTACTCTGCGCCGCCGATGAAGTCCAGATTCTGGCCTTCTTTCAGGGTGACGTAAGCTTTTTTCCAGTCGCTACGACGACCGATACGCTGTCCATGACGTTTCACTTTTCCTTTAACTACCAGGGTGCGAACATCATTGACTTCGACTTCAAACAGTTTCTGCACGGCGGCTTTGATTTCTGCTTTGGTCGCGTCTTTAGCAACTTTGAGTACGATGGTGTTGTTCTTTTCCATCGCTGTAGACGCTTTTTCAGAAACGTGCGGCGCGCGCAAAACTTTCAGCAGACGTTCTTCACGGATCATGCGAGCATCTCCTCAACTTGCTTAACAGCTTCAGCAGTCATGACGACTTTGTCGAAGGCGATCAAGCTAACTGGATCGATACCGGCGACATCACGCACGTCAACCTTGTACAGGTTACGCGCGGCCAGGAACAGATTTTCATCCAGTTCACCGGTGATGATCAGTACGTCTTCCAGCGCCATGTCTTTCAGTTTCTGCGCCAGCAGCTTGGTTTTCGGCGCTTCGACAGAGAACTTCTCGACAACGATCAAACGATCTTGACGTACCAGTTCGGACAGGATGCTTTTCAGCGCGCCGCGGTACATCTTTTTATTAACTTTCTGACTGTGGTCCTGCGGCTTGGCAGCGAAAGTCACGCCACCGGAACGCCAGATCGGGCTCTTCACGGTACCTGAACGCGCACGGCCGGTACCTTTCTGACGCCACGGTTTTTTACCGGAACCAGTTACTTCAGCACGGGTCTTCTGAGCGCGAGTACCTTGACGGGCACCTGCTGCGTAAGCAACAACAACCTGGTGTACCAGCGCTTCGTTGAAATCACGACCGAAGGTAGTTTCGGAAACAGTCAGCGCGCTTTGCGCGTCTTTCAATACTAATTCCATTGCTATCTCCTCACGCCTTCACAGCTGGTTTAACGATCAGGTCGCTACCGGTTGCACCCGGAACAGCACCCTTAACCAGCAGCAGGTTGCGCTCAGCGTCAACACGCACTACATCCAGGCTCTGAACGGTTACTCGTTCGTTACCCAGTTGGCCTGCCATTTTCTTGCCTTTGAACACTTTGCCCGGAGTCTGGTTCTGACCGATGGAACCCGGAACGCGGTGAGACAAGGAGTTACCGTGGGTCGCATCCTGGGTACGGAAGTTCCAGCGCTTAACCGTGCCGGCAAAACCTTTACCTTTGGATGTACCAGTAACGTCTACTTTTTTAACGTCAGCGAAAATTTCAACACTGATGCTCTGACCTACGCTGAACTCTTCGCCTTCTGCAAGACGGAATTCACGCAGCGTACGGCCGGCGTCTACGCCAGCTTTAGCAAAGTGACCTGCTTCTGGTTTGGTAACGCGGTTTGCTTTTTTAGCACCGGTAGTCACCTGCACAGCGCGGTAACCGTCGTTAGTCAGGTCTTTAACCTGAGTCACGCGGTTTGCTTCAATTTCGATAACGGTTACAGGGATAGATACGCCATCTTCAGTGAAGATACGGGTCATACCCACTTTTTTACCGACTAAACCAATCATTGTTTCAACCTCTCAATCGCTCAATGACCTGATTAACCCAGGCTGATCTGCACGTCTACACCAGCAGCCAGATCCAGACGCATCAGAGCATCAACGGTTTTCTCGGTTGGCTCAACGATGTCAACCAGACGCTTGTGAGTG
Source organism: Brenneria tiliae (assembly GCF_023347575.1). NCBI lineage: Bacteria > Pseudomonadati > Pseudomonadota > Gammaproteobacteria > Enterobacterales > Pectobacteriaceae > Brenneria > Brenneria tiliae. Next base: position 24,093 of record NZ_JAKPCB010000096.1, read on the forward strand.
CGAATCTCATACTGATCGCGCGCATCTTTATTGACGTGCGGAGAGATCAGAACGGTAAAGCGCTCTTTGCGGGTCGGCAGCGGGATCGGACCGCGGACTTGCGCACCAGTGCGCTTGGCAGTCTCGACGATTTCCGCAGTTGATTGATCGATCAGACGATGATCAAACGCTTTCAGGCGGATACGGATTCTTTGGTTCTGCATGAGACCAGAGCTCCAATTATTTATAAACGTAAATAATTACTCCTCACACCCATTTCGATTGATGGGGGAGTGTAATCGTTAGTACATAACCCCCATATCGGGAGTATTGTTTCGGCCAATCAACCACCTTGGCCGCTGATTTTGTATAAATCAGACCTACCTTAGATTCGGTAAGCTCGCGCATTATACGCAAATTGACTCAGGAAGCAACAAGCAGGGTGAAATGATTTGGAATGACGGCCGGAACGTGCGCTATCTCCGGCCGTAGAACGGCGATACTTAAAGAGGGTTATTGCGCTTCTTTAAGCTGACTTTGCAGGTAGTTTTGTATGCCGAGGCGGGCGATCAGATCCAGCTCGGTCTCCAGCCAGTCGATATGCCCTTCCTCATCGGCCAGAATTTCTATCAACAGGTCCCTGCTGACATAATCCTGCACGGAATCCGAATAGGCAATCGCCTCGCGCAGGTCCTGGGCGCCGTCCAGCTCGAGTTGCAGGTCGGAACGCAAAATCTCCTCGACGTCTTCGCCGATATTCAGCTTGCCCAGATCTTGCAGATTGGGAATCCCTTCGAGAAACAGGATTCGTTCAATATAGCGATCGGCGTGTTTCATTTCGTCGATAGACTCATGATACTCGTGATCGTTGAGACGGGTCAGCCCCCAGTTTTTAAACATTCGGGCATGCAGGAAATATTGGTTAATCGCGACCAGCTCATTGCCCAATAACTTGTTCAGATACGTAATGACTTTTTTATCGCCTTTCATGACATGCTCCTCCGCTCCGGTTCATACAGTGTAGAACCGCTACGCAAAGAGAGCCAAAAAAAGACCTTACATTTTATGCTACTTCATACATATCAGGGACTTTGGCTTGTTCATCTTCAAGAATCACCCTAGCCTGGCGAATACATTTGCCGCATTCCGTTCCGATGGGAACCAACTTGCGCAACTGCTGCATAGACTGGGGCTGGTACTGACGAACCGCGTTACGGATCGCTTTATCGGAGATAGCATTACACAAACAGACATACATACCGGAGTAACTCATATTATGGGCGGGTTATCCCTTATGACCCCACAGCCGCTGTACGCGACATCTAAACCGCTCCCGACGATTTTTAAAAGCTCAGGCATTGTAAATGGGAATTATTTTTATTTCAATTTAGATTTACGTACGCGGGCATAAAAAAAGGCACCGAAGTGCCTTTTTTTCATGCAGAAGTTTATCAGCGATTAAGCGATAACTTTAGCAACAACGCCCGCGCCTACGGTACGGCCGCCTTCACGGATGGCGAAACGCAGACCGTCGTCCATCGCGATTGGCGCAATCAGGTTTACCACCATCTTGATGTTGTCGCCCGGCATAACCATTTCCACGCCTTCCGGCAGTTCGATGGTGCCCGTTACGTCAGTCGTACGGAAGTAGAACTGCGGACGGTAGCCTTTGAAGAACGGAGTATGACGGCCGCCTTCGTCTTTGGACAGGATATAAACTTCAGACTCGAACTGAGTGTGAGGTTTGATAGAACCTGGTTTGGCCAGTACCTGACCACGCTCTACGTCGTCACGCTTGGTACCGCGCAGCAGAACGCCGACGTTCTCGCCCGCACGGCCTTCGTCCAGCAGTTTGCGGAACATTTCAACGCCGGTACAGGTGGTTTTCGTGGTATCTTTGATGCCCACGATTTCAACTTCTTCACCGACTTTGATGATGCCGCGCTCTACACGACCGGTAACAACGGTACCGCGACCGGAGATGGAGAATACGTCTTCGATAGGCAGCAGGAACGGCTTGTCGATGGCACGCTCAGGTTCCGGGATGTAGGTATCCAGGGCGTTAGCCAGTTCGATGATTTTCTCTTCCCACTCGGCTTCGCCTTCCAGCGCTTTCAGCGCGGAACCGCGGATTACCGGCGTGTCGTCGCCCGGAAAGTCGTACTGAGACAGCAGCTCGCGCACTTCCATCTCAACCAGTTCCAGCAGCTCTTCATCATCAACCATGTCGCATTTGTTCAGGAACACGATGATGTAAGGAACGCCTACCTGGCGGCCCAGCAGGATGTGCTCGCGGGTCTGCGGCATCGGGCCGTCGGTCGCGGCGACAACCAGGATCGCGCCGTCCATCTGCGCGGCGCCGGTGATCATGTTTTTCACATAGTCGGCGTGTCCCGGGCAGTCAACGTGCGCGTAGTGGCGAGTCGGGGTATCGTATTCAACGTGAGAGGTGTTGATGGTGATACCACGGGCTTTTTCTTCCGGCGCGTTATCGATCTGGTCGAATGCACGCGCGCTGCCGCCGTAGGTTTTAGCCAGAACGGTGGTGATAGCTGCGGTCAGCGTTGTTTTACCATGGTCAACGTGGCCGATAGTACCGACGTTGAGGTGGGGTTTTGTACGTTCAAATTTTTCTTTAGACACGGCGATATTCCTTAACTCTAATGCTCCCCCCTGATGGAGAGAGCACGGGATCAATGTGTTAAACCCGGATTATTTACCACGGGCTTCAATAACGGCCTGAGCCACGTTGTTCGGCGCTTCAGCGTACTTCAGGAACTCCATGGAGTATGAAGCGCGGCCCTGAGTCTGCGAACGCAGATCGGTAGCATAACCAAACATTTCAGACAACGGAACCTGTGCACGAACGGTCTTGCCGGTTGCGGTATCTTCCATACCTTCGATGATACCGCGGCGACGGTTAAGGTCACCGATTACGTCACCCATGTAGTCTTCAGGCGTTTCAACTTCAACCTTCATAATCGGCTCAAGCAGAACTGGTTTTGCTTTCTTAAAACCATCTTTAAATGCCAGCGAAGCAGCCAGTTTAAACGCCAGTTCCGAGGAGTCGACGTCGTGGTAAGAACCGAAGTGCAGACGCACCGCGATATCAACCACCGGGTAACCCGCCAGAGGACCGGCTTTAAGCTGTTCCTGAATACCTTTATCAACGGCAGGAATGTATTCGCCAGGAATCACGCCGCCTTTGATGTCGTTGGTGAAGGTGTAACCCGGGCCACCTGGTTCCAGCGGAGACAGGTCGATCACCACGTGACCGTACTGACCGCGACCACCAGACTGCTTGGCGTGTTTCCCTTCGATATCCTTAACGGTATCGCGGATGGTTTCACGGTAGGCAACCTGCGGTTTACCGATGTTCGCTTCAACGTTGAACTCGCGTTTCATACGGTCAACGATGATTTCCAGGTGCAGTTCGCCCATACCGGCGATGATGGTCTGGTTGGATTCTTCGTCAGTCCATACGCGGAAAGACGGGTCTTCCTTCGCCAGACGGCCCAGAGCCAGACCCATTTTTTCCTGGTCGGCTTTGGTTTTCGGTTCAACGGCGATGGAGATAACCGGTTCCGGGAATTCCATACGCTCCAGAATGATCGGCGAACTCTGATCGCACAGGGTATCCCCGGTGGTCACGTCTTTCAGGCCGATAGCCGCGGCGATATCGCCCGCGCGAACTTCTTTGATCTCTTCACGTTTGTTGGCGTGCATCTGAACGATACGGCCAAAACGCTCACGTGCGGATTTCACCGAGTTCAGCACCGTGTCGCCTGAGTTAACCACGCCGGAATACACGCGGAAGAAGGTCAGGTTACCCACGAACGGGTCGGTGGCGATCTTGAACGCCAGCGCAGCGAACGGCTCTTTGTCATCGGAGTGACGAACCGCCGGGGTATCTTTACCGTCGTCCAGAATACCGTTGATCGCAGGAACGTCGGTCGGCGCCGGCAGATACTCGATAACCGCATCCAGCATTGCCTGTACGCCTTTGTTCTTGAACGCGGAGCCACAGGTAACCAGAATGATTTCGTTGTTCAGCACGCGCTGACGCAACGCTTTCTTGATCTCTTCTTCGGTCAGCTCTTCGCCGCCGAGGTATTTGTCCATCAGCTCTTCAGAAGCTTCAGCCGCGGACTCAACCAGATTCTGGTGCCATTCGTCAGCCAGTTCCTGCATATCAGCCGGAATCTCTTCATAGGTGAAGGTCACGCCCTGATCGGCGTCATTCCAGTTGATGGCTTTCATTTTCACCAGGTCGACAACGCCGGTGAAATGCTCTTCCGCACCGATAGCCAGCTGCAGCGGAACAGGATTCGCGCCCAGACGGGTTTTGATCTGGCCTACGACTTTCAGGAAGTTCGCGCCCATGCGGTCCATTTTGTTAACGAACGCAATACGCGGAACTTTGTATTTGTTAGCCTGACGCCATACCGTTTCAGACTGCGGCTGAACACCACCGACCGCACAGTAAACCATGACTGCACCGTCAAGAACACGCATGGAACGTTCTACTTCGATAGTGAAGTCAACGTGTCCCGGGGTGTCGATGATATTAACGCGGTGCGGCTCAAACTGTTTAGCCATACCAGACCAGAATGCGGTAGTCGCAGCGGAGGTGATGGTGATGCCACGCTCCTGCTCCTGCGCCATCCAGTCCATGGTGGCCGCGCCGTCATGAACTTCACCGATTTTGTGATTTACACCGGTGTAGAACAGAATACGTTCTGTCGTGGTGGTTTTACCGGCGTCGATGTGTGCACTGATACCGATATTGCGGTAGCGTGCAATGGGTGTTGTACGAGCCATTTGTTTCCTCTATATCCTAGGGCGTTCAATGTCAGTTAACCCAAGCGGGTTGGCTTTGTAAAGCGCCCGCCTGGTTAGCAGAACTACAGCGAAGGGATTACCAACGGTAGTGAGCGAACGCCTTGTTGGCTTCAGCCATACGGTGAACGTCTTCACGTTTCTTGACAGCAGTGCCTTTGTTTTCTGCTGCATCAGAAAGTTCGTTCGCCAGGCGCAAAGCCATGGATTTATCACCGCGTTTACGAGCAGCTTCAACGATCCAACGCATTGCCAGGGCATTGCGACGAACCGGACGGACTTCAACTGGCACCTGATAAGTAGAGCCACCAACGCGACGCGACTTGACTTCGACAGTCGGGCGCACGTTGTCCAGCGCTACTTCAAAAGCTTCCAGATGATCTTTACCAGAACGCTGAGCCAGGGTCTCTAGCGCGGTATAGACAATTGCTTCGGCAGTAGATTTTTTACCATCTACCATCAGGATATTTACAAATTTGGCCAACAGCTCTGATCCGAACTTAGGATCCGGCAGGATTTTACGTTGACCAATGACGCGACGACGTGGCATGGAAATACTCCGTTGTTAATTCAGGATTGTCCAAAACTCTACGAGTTTAGTTTGACATTTAAGTTAAAACGTTTGGCCTTACTTAACGGAGAACCATTAAGCCTTTGGCTTCTTCACACCGTATTTGGAGCGGGATTGCTTACGGTCTTTAACACCTGAGCAGTCCAGCGCGCCACGAACGGTGTGGTAACGCACACCTGGCAGGTCTTTAACACGACCGCCACGGATCAGGATCACGGAGTGCTCCTGCAGATTGTGACCTTCACCACCGATATAGGAGGTGACTTCAAAACCGTTGGTTAAACGAACGCGGCATACTTTACGCAGCGCGGAGTTCGGTTTTTTCGGGGTGGTGGTATATACGCGAGTACATACGCCACGTTTCTGCGGGCATGCTTCCAGCGCCGGAACGTTGCTTTTAACAACCTTCAGGGCGCGTGGCTTGCGTACCAGCTGGTTAATTGTTGCCATTCAAAAAGCTCCTGGTTTTTGCATCGTAAACACGTAATAAAACGCCTCGTACCTGCGCAGGGCAAAGTATGAGGACGCAGAATTTTAGGGCTGGCCGTGGAAGGAGTCAAGAAATATACAAAAATTCAGCGTTACCACGCCAGCTGTTGCGGATGTTGCACCGTCAGTTGAACAAATTGAGTATAGCTAATCAATGAAAAATTGTTTGAAATTTGTGCAGCCACGCCTCTGGCGTCGGCATCATTTTGCAAAACATACAAAGGGATAGACGCGTTAATGAGTCGACCTGCCGTTGCGCTATTCGCCAGCGCGGCGATAACGCCATCCTGCAACAGCACCAATGCGTCTCCCGGACCCAGACAAAGCAGCAGCGCATCAATGTCGCAGTGATAAGGAGAATGGGAAAGAGTGTGTAGCATAAATAGAAACGCTCGCCGCTAAAATGAGAGGATGGAATGGTAATCCGCCAGCCGCTGTTTTAATTCCTCGGGGGACAGGAGCGCCACATCCACAACCCAATCGGTATCCAAAGCAATACCTCGTTGCTGGAGAGACTCGGCGCAGACATAGCAGTGCTCGATATCATACAGCGGCAGCACGCCAAAGGTGGCGATATAGTTGCGCATCAGAATCTTTTCCGGCTGCTGCCCCGGCAGCAATTGCAATACGCCGTCGCCGATAAAAAACACGCCGATGTCCTCGGTCAGCGCGGACATGGCGAGCAGCGCGTCCAATCCTTCCCGACCGGAGGCGCTGCCGTGAGGCGAGTGAGTAAAAACAAAAGCGATTCGCTTCATGACTCCGCCTTAAAATCCGATTAAAACTGGATCACCCGATCGCAGGTCAAAACCGACTGGGCCAGTTCGCCAAGACCGCTCAGGGTAAAGCCGCCCTGCAAGTTCGCCGCCCCCAGTTTTAGCTGTTCAGCCTGTTGCCGATCGGTGATCCCGCGCCGCAGCGCCGCGGCGATACAGACATTCAGCGCCACCTGATGTTCCTGCCCCAGACGCTGCCAGGCGCGCACCAGATCAAACTCGTCGTTCGCCGGCGAGGTGAGATGATTGGCGTTCAGCACGCCTTCGCGATAGAAAAACACGCTAGCCAGGCGATGACCTTCATCCAGCAACGCCTGAGCGAACTGCAACGCGCTGCTCGCTTGCTGCGTGCCATAGGCGGGACCGGTAACCAGCAGGCAATAGCTCAGCATCCGCGTTAGTGCCCGCTGAAATCGCCGCTTTTAAACTGGCGAATATAGAGATACACGGTGTGTTTGGAGATATTAAGGCGCTCGGCGACCTGATTAATCGCATCCTTAATATCAAAGATTCCTTTCTCATACAGGCTCAGTACGATCTGGCGGTTTTTCGCATTGTTGGACACATTGCGATCCGCGTTCACTTCTTCAATGGAAAACTCCAGCGTCTGCGCCACCAGATCGTCCACCGACGAGGCAAAGTTTACCGATGAGGCGATTTCGTGCGTTTCAGGGGGAATAAAGGTCTGCACTATCTGCGAAAAAGGCACGTCCAGATTCATATTAATGCACAGCAAGCCAATCACGCGCTGATCGCGGTTACGAATGGCAATGGTGACCGACTTCATCAGCACGCCGCTTTTCGCCCGGGTGAAGTAGGCTTTCGATACGCTGCTGTCCTCGCCGGCCATATCGTGCAGCATACGTAACGCAAGATCGGTAATCGGCGAGCCGATTTTTCTGCCGGTATGTTCGCCATTGGCGATACGCACCGCGGAGCATTTAAGATCCTCAAGGGAATGCAGCACAATCTCGCAGTGCTCACCAATCAACATGGCCAACCCATCGACCACCGCTTCATACGATTTCAGGATCTCGTAATCCGTCTGACTGAACGGACGTTCATCCAGCAAATCAAGGTCATAAGATTCGCCAGACACAAGCGAATTAGACATGGCAGACACCACCCTCAACGTATTCTATTTATTGTATTGATCGGAGACACAGTCTAGCAAATGTCCACCCAATCGTCCCTGAAATTAACGGTTTCGTTTCTGAACGGTGAACTCACTCATCTTTATTGAACAGAAAAAAAACCGCGGGCGCATAACCCGCGGTCGGATACCTCATCATTGATGATTGATGAATTATTGCGCGCTTTTCTCCGCGGCGGCGGGTTTTTCCCCTTTGGCCGCATCGGCGGCTTTCACGTCGGCTTCGGATTTGATATCCAGCAGTTCAACGTCAAACACCAGCGTGGAGTTGGCCGGAATTCCCGGAACGCCGGTTTCGCCATAGGCCAGCGTAGGCGGAATAACCAGCTTGATTTTACCGCCCTTCTTGACGTGTTTCAGGCCTTCCGTCCAGCCGGGGATCACCCCGTCAAGGCGGAAAGAGAGGGGTTCGCCGCGCTTGTAGGAGTTATCGAACTCGCTGCCGTCAACCAGGGTGCCTTTATAGTTGACGACCACGGTGTCGCTATCTTTCGGCGCATTGCCGCTGCCGTTTTTCTCAACCTGATACAGCAGACCGGATTCGGTTTTCTTCACGCCTTTTTCTTTGGCAAAGGTATCACGATATTTGGTGCCTTTATCCTCGTTGTCTTTGGCGTCCTGCTTCATCTTGGTTTCAGCCGCCGCTTTTACCCGGCCTTCAAAGCTTTGCAGCGTTTTTTCGATCTCTTCGTCGGTCAGTTTGCTCTTATCGGCAAACGCGTCCTGAACGCCGGCAATCAGTTGATCCTTGTCCAGCTTGATTCCCAGTTTTTCTTGTTCTTTAAGGGAGTTATCCATGTAACGACCCAGCGATGCGCCTAACGCGTAAGCGGCTGCCTGTTCGTCACTTTTGAATTTGGTTGCTGTGGTCGCATCCGCCGCCAGAGCCTGGCCAGCGTTCAGAGTCAGAGCCATCGTCGTTGCTAACAGCGTTACTTTAAACAGTGATTTCATCCATTTCTCCAGCATCTGGAACAATATGCTCCAGCCATCATTAAAAATAAATTCGCGACTACTATAACTGCGCGCACGAAGACAACACAACGGCGCGCGACAATCCTTTGATAAAAAACATTTCATCGTTTTTTAACGCCGCTCTCCACGGCCGGACCGCATAGCCCGCAAGGCGAGCTTCAGAAATAGCGTGAGTAAAAATCCTCAGATCGCTTATTGCGCCCTACTCCGACCGTTTTTACTACCAGAAGTTTCTGCTTTCTGACAAACTTAGCGGGAATAGGCTGCAAGCTGTAAGGGGGGAATAGCAATGTCATCGCTTGAAGAACGGCTGGAACTATTGGAAAGCCGTCAGGCTTTTCAGGAAGTGACGATAGAAGAGCTGAACCAGACGCTTATTCAGCACGAGCGGGAAATTAGCCGGCTGCGCGAGCAGGTACGCCTGTTGACGGAGAGGTTACGCACCCAGCAAACCTCGTTAATCGCGCCACAGTCGGAAGAAACGCCGCCGCCGCATTATTGATTGAGAAAGCTGGCGCAGCCATGCTTTATATGGCTGCGCCAGATCACATTTTTCACATCATCCTCGCTGACCAGCGTATTTCCCCCAACGTTGAGAAACGAATCAACATATTGATATTTAGCATATAAATAATCCCAGCTACCCATTTAGCTGAAATCCGCCAGAGCAAATCTCTCTTGACAAGCCATTAAGAAAAACCAAAAATGCAAACGTTCCCGAGAACGTTATTAATTTCTTTTCCATTCTTTCTGATGACATTAAAAAGAGAACATCATGACCAAAATTAATATCGATTTACGAGGTCTGAACCCTGCGCCCATTACTCCGTTTACCCCTGACGGCGCCGTGGACTATGCCGCCTGTAAAAAACTGGGCGCCTGGCTGCGCAGCATCGACGGCGTAAAAAGCCTCACCGTGCTCGGCCATGCCGGCGAAGGAACCTTCCTGTCCCGCGACGAACAGGCAAAAGTCATCGAGGCGTTCGTCGAATCCGTCAATAACGAAATCCCCATCATCGCCGGCATCACGCTGGAAGGCACCGAGGTCGCCGCCGAAGAAGCCAAACGCGCCGTCAAGGCCGGCGCTTCCGCCGGTCTGCTGTATCCGTCCCACGGCTGGCTGCGTTTCGGCTACCAGAAAGGCGCGCCGCAGGATAAATACCGCCACGTCTATGAAGAGAGCGGTCTGCCGCTGATCCTGTTCCAGTACCCGGACGTCACCAAATGTACCTACGACCTGGAAACCCTGCTGGAAATCTCCGCGCAGCCGGGCGTATTCGCCATGAAAAACGGCGTGCGCAATATGCGCCGCTGGGATACGGAAATTCCGGTGATCCGCCGCGAACGTCCGGACCTGCAAATCCTGAGCTGCCATGACGAATACCTGCTGTCGACGATTTTCGACGTGGATGGCCTGCTGGTGGGATACGGCAATATCGCGCCGGAACTGCTGGTGGAAATGATCGAGGCGGGCAAAGCGCAAGATTATCGGAAAGCGCGTGAAATCCATGACCGCCTGCTGCCGGTCACCAAGAGCGTGTACCACCGGGGTTCGCATATGGAAGGGACGGTGGCGCTGAAGCATGCGCTGGTAGAGCGCGGGATACTGGAGCACGCCACGGTGCGTTCTCCGCTGCTGCCGCTGGAGCCGGGCGCCGAGGAAGAGATCAAGGTTGCCGTCCGCGCCGCCAAACTGCCGCGCGTCGGCTAACGCCGGACCGTTTTCGACCACGACATGACCCATGCGCCCGTCGCCGCACGCTGAAAGACGGGCGCATTCGCGATAGACACTGCGTAACCTATCCCGCCCGTTAGTACAAAAAAATCACGTTTTTACCTTTGATGGCGTGCTTCAGCTTGATAATCCTCGATTTTTCCGAGCGTGGGCGTAGATTTGAAATTCCGAGCTATAGCCAAAGTTCTGGAACCATTACATAATAAATTCGTACAGGTCACGCGGATATCATTGGCGACACACTGTGCCTGTTTTATTTTTTAAAATAATAATCAAGGGATTACATGGACCCTAATACCTTTCCGCCCAATGGACCAAACCGTAAGTTGGGAAGCAAACCCGTCACCTTGCAGGATGTCGCCACGGCAGCCGGGGTGAGCGTTTCCACCGTTTCTCGCGTGCTGGATGAACGGCTTCCCCCTTCCCGCAGTAAAGCCGCCGAGCGGGTGCGTCAGGTAGCGCAGGAATTGGGCTACCGGCGTGATATTATGGCATCCAGCCTGCGTCGTGGCGGCACCGGCACCATTGGCGTACTGGTGCCGCGCCTGAGCGATATGGTGATGGCATTACTGTATGAGGCGATCTGCCGCGCGGCGGGGCGCTACGGCTACTTTGCCATCGTCGCCACCTGCGGCGACGATCCGGTACAGGAAAAGCAGGCGGCGGAATCCCTGCTCGATCGACGTGTAGACGGTCTGATTCTCGCTACCAGCCGACTGGACGATCATTTACCGGCGGAACTGCGGCAGCAGAATGTCGCGCACGTTCTGGCGCTGCGTACCGACGGCGTAAGCCGTTCCGCCATCGGCGACGATGAACAGGGCGGCTATCTGGCTACGCGCCATCTGATCGATCTGGGCCACCGGGATATCGGTATGCTGGCCGGGCCCAGTTTTTCCTCCGGCGCGACCTATCGGCGCGAGGGATTTCACCGCGCGATGCGTGAAGCGGGATTAACCCCCAACCCCACCTGGATCCGGGAATCCGGCTTTAGCATCGAGTCTGGAGAAAGTGAGGGAATGGCGCTGTTAAGCGGAACGCGCAGGCCGACGGCCATTTTCGCCGTCAACGACGATCTGGCGTTCGGCGTCATGGCCGCCGCACACCGGCTAGGGCTGACGATAGGGCAGGATTTATCACTGGTAGGGTATAACGATATCCCACTATCCGCCCGCTTGCCGGTACCGCTCTCTTCCGTGCATATCCCGTTCGATCATGTCGCTTCCATCGCCGTTGAACTGCTGCTGGCAGGCACCGAACCCGTCGATGCCATCCGGCGCGTAATGCCGAGCCTGATCCCACGCAGTTCCAGCGCGCCGCTCAGGGACTGACGCCCGGGTCTCCTCTGCGGCATTAGCGGGCTCAGCCCGCTAATGCGCTCCCTCGGCGCTATACCCAGCTTCCCTGCTCACGTTCGGGCAACGCGACGAAACGGCTGCGCCGGTCTGAAACCAGCGGCGCGGGAATATCGCCCCCCGGCAAACGGAACACCGCGATTAATGAGGCCAGGCGCGCGACCTGCTCCTCCAGCGCCAATGCCGCGTTGGTGGAATCGCTGACCATGGCGGCATTCTCCTGGATGGTGCGATCCATGTCCGTCACGGCATCGCCGATTTGGGCAATACCGCGGCTCTGTTCATCCGATGCCACCGAAATATCGCTCATGATGCTATCAACAGCGCCGATAGACGTCACAATTTCATGCATCGCGGAGCCCGCCTTTCCCACCAGCGACGCGCCCTCATCCACCCGCATGACCGATTCCGCAATCAAGGTTTCAATCTCTCTGGCCGCCTGTGAACTGCGCTGCGCCAGACTTCGCACTTCGCTGGCGACAACGGCAAACCCGCGTCCTTGCTCGCCGGCTCGCGCCGCTTCCACCGCAGCGTTCAGCGCCAGTATGTTGGTTTGAAAGGCGATGCTGTTGATGACCGACGTGATGTCCGCGATTTTGCGCGAGCTTCCGGTGATGTCCGACATCGTCGTCACCACCTGTTTGATGATGTCGCCGCCTCGGTTGGCATTGCCGGATGCCTGGCGCGCGAGCTGTCCGGCGTGCCGCGCGTTATCAGCATTATTCTTCACGGTGGCGGTCAACTCCTCCATGCTGGCGGCAGTTTCCACCATTGCCGCCGCCTGCTGATCGGTACGTGAAGACAAATTACGGTTGCCGTCCGCAATGGAGGAAGAAGCCGTGGCAACCTGATGCGCGCTGTCCCGAATATCTATCATCAGCCCGCACAGTTTTTGCGTCATATCGATCATGGCCTGCGTCAACATGCCCAGTTCGTCACGGCGCACCCTGCCCTCTACCACGGACAGATCGCCCTCGGCGATGCGCTGCGCCAATTCAAGATTGGCGCGTACCGATCTCGCAATCAGACGCGTCACCGATCCGGCAATCAATGCCCCCAGCAGCACGGCGCAAATACCGATAACGATAATTTCCGCCACCGAGCGATTGATAACCTGCCGATTCTTCTCATCAAGATGGCTCGCGATACCATCAAGGGTGTCGGTAACCGCAAACCCCGTCTTGATGGATTGCGTATCCGCCGCTTTGAGGCGCTGCCACTGCGCAGTATCCTGCCTCGCCCCCGCGATGGGATCGGTATTTTTCTGCGCGCGCACCGCGGATGCCGCGAGCGCGATCTCTTTCAGCTCATGTTGATACTGCGTCAGCTGTTCGCTCAGGCGCAGGAAATGCTGCCAATCACGCTCCTCCCACTGCAGTTGGCGCGCATTTTCCTGCTGCGCCGTTATCTGGGAAACATACTTCATCATATTGTTGGCATTCTCTTCTTCCAGCGTATAAAAGAACTTCACGCGGGCGATTTTCGATTGATCGAGATAATGGTTTATCTCAGATACCAACGTAGTCTTCGTATATAAATCACGAATTTCAGCAAAACGTAATGCACTGAAGAATACCGCAATAATAATCAACGATAATACGACGAAAAATCCGCCATAGAGTTTCTTCGCAATGCTGACCTGCAGCATTCTATCCAATAGAGCACGCATTCTTTCCTCCAAATAATGAGATTTTCCGTAACCGTTTTAAAATATGAATACGAGCCAAATAAAATAGAAAAGCCGGATAACCAGTACGCCATCGTATTTATCCGGCTAAAAAAATAGTTGTTATATATCCGTCATACTTCGCGTTATCAAATCGGCGCTTTTATGCCGCACTACATACCTGCCCCCCTGTGGTGACGCGATTATGCAAGCAGCCAATATGCTCGATTTCAACTTCCACGATATCGCCTTCATGCAAAAAAAGCGGCGGCGTACGTTTCTTGCCCACGCCGCCGGGGGAACCGGTAATAATGACATCACCGGGAGATAATTCACTGAAGGTACTGATATATTCAATCAACTCTTCAATAGGGTGAATCATGCTGGCGGTGTTGTCGTCCTGCACGGTGTCGCCATTAAGCCGGGTCACGATATGCAGATTTTGCGGTTGCGGCACGTCATCGCACGTCACCAGCCACGGGCCAAATGCGCCGGTATTCCGCCAGTTCTTCCCCGCGGTGAACCAGGTGTGCTGCCAGTCGCGAACGGAGCCATCCATATAGCAACTGTATCCGGCAATATGGGAGAAGGCGTCTAATGCCGAAATCTCTTTGCCTCTCTTACCAATAATGACCGCCAGTTCCCCTTCATAGTCAAATTCATTTGACCGGGCGGGTTTCTCTACGCCGCAATTATGTCCCACCTGAGAATCAGGAAAACGAATAAATAACGTAGGAGCTGGGTTTAATTCGCCAAACTCCGTACGTTTTTCCGCATAATTCATACCTACGCAGAAAATTTTTCTGGGATTATTAATTACGGGAAGAAATACCACCTCGTCCTCTTGATAATCGGGTTTGGCTTGTAAAAAACGCCTGGCAGCGGCAATGCCGTCGTCTTCAATCAATGACCGGAGATCGGCATAGCGCGCCCCTAGCCTTTTGCCTAAATCGACGATACCGGCTGCAACTTTCAAACCATATGTCTCTTTATGCCCCACCCTAAAACTTGCTAATTTCATTTTATACCTCAACGATGAAACGCCGTACGCCCTCTCCAATAGTGGGGAAACGCGCTGCCTGGGCGGCGCATTTCCCCTTACGCGCATCCTGCCTTGTACTATGGTGAAAGTTCTTCCAGCACGCGGCCTTTCGTTTCAATGGCAAACAGAATCGTTACTACCGCCCCCACCAGTAAGATACCGGCAAAGAAACCGAACATCGTGCTAATGCCACTCGATGCCATAATCGTTCCCACCACAATTGGGCCCGTCGATGACCCTAACCGCAGCCAGCCGCTACCCAGGCCGGTACCGATGGCCCGCATACGGGTCGGATAGATTTCAGCGGAGTAGAGGTACAGCGAAAAGGTGACGGTCTGGATGATCGCATAGGACAAGCCGGCGCAAACCAGGACTTGTTCTGCCGACGTGGCGCCCAGCAAGGCAAGTACGATAAGGGGGATGGGCGCCAGCATGAAAGCAAAGGTATACCAGCGTTTACGCCCAACCTTGTCAATCAGCAGGGCGCACGCGACGGCGGCGATAACCCCCATTACGGATGTCGTCAGACCGTAGCTGATGCTGGTCTCCAACGGCAGCTTGTAGACCTGGCGATAAAGCGTGGGTAACCAGGTGATCATGCCGTTGGCAACCAGATACGAGGTAAACCACATCGTCCAAATGGTAAAGGTGCGTTTACGATATATCCCCTGAAACAGTCCGCTCCAGTGAGACGCTTTTTCTTTTTTCTCCTCGATGGTCACTTTAGGCGTCTCTAACGTGAACCCCTGGGCAATCGCGCTTCGCTCCAGACCGGTCACGATACTGTCCGCTTCGGCCAGCCGTCCCTGTGAAGCGAGCCAGCGCGGAGATTCCTTCATAAAAAAACGACAGGGAAGCAGGATCAACGCCGGAACAAGACCGACGATAAACATCACCTTCCAGCCATAGAGCGGGACAAACGCACGGGCGATTAATCCTGCGGCAACCAAACCGAGCAGAAACATCACCTCATAAAGCAGGAAGAACCGGCCTCGTCCTTTCGAACTGATATATTCATTAATATAAGCCGAAGCGACCGGTACTTCCCCCCCGGTACCAATGCCCTGCACAAAGCGTAGGATCATCATCACCAGCGCGCCGGTGGCAAACAGGCAGGCCGCATCCATACTGACAAACAACAGAATGGTGAAAAGCAGCACCTTAAGGCGTCCTACCCGCTCAGCCAGCCAACCGAAGAAGACCGCGCCAAGAAGCTGACCAAGATAGCCTGCGGATAAAATCATGCCGGTTTGCTTGGGGGTCAGCCCCCATTCCTGAACCAGAAGCGGCATCGCGTAAGCGATGCAGATCACCGTGTAGCCATCAAAGAACGTCGCCGCGCCGATGATATTTCGGGTCCAGAAGATACGACGCGTGATAGGCAAACGTTCAAGACGGGCGACCAGCTCGGCATTGGATGTGCCGTTTGCGGCAGCGGAACCGGCGTCAGCATTGGCCACACTGGCACTCATGTCATGCGTTGACATAGTTTGTTCTCCAAAAAGGAAAGTGTGTGAGCCGCGGCACGCTTGTGCAGCGGCTTTACTGCCATTAGCCAACGCGCGGCAGTTTGGCGGCCCGGACGGCGACCTTGATCTCTTCTTCGGCGCCCGGCTCCAGCGGCAGCAGCGGAGAACGCACCGTGGCGTGCTCCAGTATCCCGCGCTCTACCAGCGCATGCTTCAGCGCCACCGTCCCTTCCATATGCGAACCCCGGTGGTACACGCTCTTGGTGACCGGCAGCAGGCGGTCATGGATTTCACGCGCTTTCCGATAATCTTGCGCTTTGCCCGCCTCGATCATTTCCACCAGCAGTTCCGGCGCGATATTGCCGTATCCCACCAGCAGGCCATCCACGTCGAAAATCGTCGACAGCAGGTATTCGTCATGGCAGCTCAGGATTTGCAGGTCCGGACGTTCGCGGCGGATCACCGGAATTTCCGTATCCCAGCGGCGCATATTGCGCACGCCGTTTTTCATGGCGAATACGCCCGGCTGCGCGGAGATTTCCAGCAGGGTTTCCAGGTCGTAGGTACATTTGGTGACGTCCGGGTACTGGAACAGGATCAGCGGCAGACCGCTCTCTTCATAGACGTGGCGGTATTTATCCTGCGGCGCGCCTTTCTGGTAGCCGAAACGCAGCCAGCCGTGGGACGGATACAGCAGACCGGCGGAAGCGCCGGCCTTGACGGCGCGTTTGGCTTCTTCGGCGGCGACCTCGGTGCCTTCCAGCGTGATGCCGGCGATGATGGGGATTTCGTTATTGACGGATTCGACGAACGCCTCGATGACTTTTGCCTGTTCGTCGCGGGACAGGAAGGTCCCTTCGCCGGCATGGCCGAGCACGGTGAGGCTTTTCACGCCGTCGATGCTGCGCAGCCAGGCGCCCAGTTTTTTACAGGCGGCATAGTCCACGGCGCCGTCAGGGGTAAACGGAGTAATGGGCGCAGGGTTCAGACCTCGTAAATCAATATTGATGTTCTTCATGGTGTTATTCTCTTATTTTGTTATGTACCTATACCTTTCCCGCCTGAAGCTGCTGCGATGTTGACCACTTTTCCCCGGTGCATCGACCTGAATAAGTTCATCAGGGCTCGTTTATTTGTCGCTTGCCAGCAACATCAATAGCGTTGGATATAGTTTTTTGAATTGTAGGGTAATAACGTTCTCGGGAACGTTTGCATATATTTCAGCAAAGCGCGGATAGGTGTCAATAAGCGTGCTAAAGGTTTCGCTAAGTTATGTGATGAATATCGCTACTTAGCGATCAAGCCGGCATGATTTACTTAAAAAAATGATATGTGTAAGAGAGGAAAGAGGATAAGGGAAAGGGGATGAAAATCAGCGAGCCGTTTTAAGATGAAGACCTAAAATTCACTTACCGATCATCAAGATAACAACACATAGCAAAAAGCCTGATGCCATATAATGGCATCAGGCTTTGCAGAGATGAAGACAGTGGCTACCTATCTCAGCACAGGCGGGTTAGTGGCAACCGCATCCGCCGTTACCGCAACCGCCTTTACCCTGCTCGTGGTCATGATCGTGGCCATGGCCGCCGCAGCAGCCGTCGCCGTGTTCATGATCGTGCTCGCCGTGAACGTGGCCGTGAGCCAGTTCCTCTTCGGTGGCTTCACGAATGGCGATAACCTCAACGTTAAAGCTCAGGTTCTGGCCCGCCAGCATATGGTTGCCGTCAACCACGACGTGGTCGTCTTCCACTTCGGTAATTTCAACCGGCACCGGCCCCTGGTCGGTTTCAGCCAGGAAACGCATACCGACCTGCAGTTCGTCCACGCCCATAAAAACATCTTTGGGCACGCGCTGAACCAGGTTTTCATCGTAATTACCGTAAGCGTCGTTTGAGGCGATATTGACGTCAAAACGATCGCCCACGGCGCGGCCGTCCAGCGCATTTTCCAGACCGGAAATCAACGAGCCGTGACCATGCAGATAGTCCAGCGGAGCACTCACCGGAGACTCATCGACCAATACACCGTCTTCTGTACGTACCTGGTAGGCCAGGCTGACCACCAGATCTTTTGCTACTTTCATGATATCTCCTACCGTTGGAAATCAAACTGGCGCAAATTGTAGCTGAAAAAAATCCCCGTGTACCGTCTCAGGGAGGTTTTTTCACGTCGCCCATGACGGCCCGACGGCAAACACCACCGCGGCTTCAATCAGGATGAAAAATGCCGATGATGTTCCGGTCCGCCCGCTGCGGCTCCGCCGCCGGGGCGTCCGCGCGGCTTTGGCGGTAGCCGCATTTTACGCAGGTCACGACTTCCGTCTGGTCTTCACGTCCGACGGCCAGCGTATCCAGCGCCTGACATTCGGGGCACACGGCCCCGGCAATAAATCGTTTACGCATGTTTCGTGACCTATTTTCCGCTTATTCCACTTCATCCCAATCGTCAGGGCGCCGCCGTTCACGCTGCATTTCCCGCTGGAAAATATCTTCCAGCTCGCGGCGAGCCTCCTTGGCGCGGGATATCTGCGCCACGTCGCCGGGCAGCTGCGGCATCAGTTCGCGCAGCATGCGCATATCCAGACGCCGGAAATGCTGCTGGGCGCGAAATGCCTGATGAGGATGCATTCCCAGCGACATTAGCGCCTTGCGTCCCAACTCCAGCGCGCTGGAGAAGGTTTCGCGCGAAAAATGCGCCACGCCGGCCTGCAACAGCTCATGCGCCTCCAGGCGCCCGCGCGCCCGCGCCAGAATTTCCAGATGCGGGAAATGCTGCTGGCACAGATGCACAATCGCCATGGTATCTTCCGGCGCATTGCAGGTAATAACGATCGCCTGCGCTTTTGCCGCCCCCGCTGAGCGCAGTAACTCCAGCTCCGCCGCATCGCCATAGTATACTTTATAACCATAGCTTCTCATCAGGCTGACGACGCTGATATCCTGTTCCAATACGGTAATCCGCATTTTATTGGCCATCAGCAAACGGCCGACGACCTGCCCGAAGCGCCCGAATCCCACCACGATAACCTGCGGCTCATCGTCGGCGACATAAGGCTGCTCGTCGGAAGCGTCCCGCTGGTTATAACGGCGCGCCAGAATCCGGTCGATAAACTGCATCAACAGCGGCGTGGTCATCATCGACAGCGTTACCGTCACCAACAGCAGCGGCAGTTGATCGCCCTGCAGGACGTTGTACGCCGCGGCCGCCGAAAACAGCACAAACGCGAACTCGCCGCCCTGGCTCAACACGCCGGCAAACTGCAAACGCTCGGAACGGCGCATGCGGTTGATGCGCGCCAAAACGTATAACACCGTGCCTTTGACCGCCACCAGCACCAATACCGCAATCAGCACCTTGATAATGTGGGTGTAGAGAATCCCCAGGTTCAGCGCCATGCCGACGGAAATAAAGAACAGCCCCAGCAGCAGCCCTTTGAATGGCTCAATGGCGATCTCCAGCTCATGGCGATATTCGCTTTCCGCCAGCAGGACGCCGGCGATAAAGGTGCCGAGCGCCATCGAGAAACCGAGCGCCTGCATAAATAACGCCGAGCCCAGCACCAGCAACAGCGCGGCGGCGGTAAACACTTCACGTACGCCGGACGCAGCGATAAAACGGAACAGCGGGCGCACCAGATAGCGGCCGCCAATCAGCATGCCGGCGAACGCCGCCACCTTCAGGGCGATGTGATTCCAGTCGTCCACCTCGCCCTGTACGCCGGCCAGAATGGGGATCAGCGCCAGCGCGGGAATGACCGCCAGATCCTGAAACAGCAGCACGGAAAAACCCAACTGGCCGGACTCGCTGCGATTCATCCCTTTTTCACGCATCAGCTGCAACGCCATCGCCGTGGACGACATCGCCAGCCCTATCCCGCCAATCAGCGCCGACTGCCAGGAGAAAGCGGTCAGATACAGCGCCCCGCCCAGCACCAGCGCGCTCAGCCCGACCTGCGCGGCGCCGACGCCGAAAATGGAGCGCCGCAGCGTCCACAATTTTTTCGGATTCAGCTCCAGCCCGATGATAAACATCAGGAAGACGACGCCGAGCTCGGAAAAGTGCAGGATGGCGTCAACATCGCGAATAAAGCCCAATCCCCAGGGGCCGATGGCAATCCCGGCGAGCAGATAGCCCAGCACGGCGCCGATGCCTAATCGCGCGGCGATCGGCACGGCGACCACCGCCACAAATAAAAACAGCACGCAGGCGATGAGTAATGCGGAACTCTCCATAATCAGCGCACCTCGTTTTCGAAAGGCGACGCCAGCCATTCGCCGTAGGCGCGGGCATGGCCGGACAAGACATCCGGCGGCAGACGGCGCGCCCAGTAAATCATCATCGGCTTTATCCAGCGCATGCGGCACAGGGCGGCGGTCATTTCAAACGGACGCAGCAGATCGTCCATGGAATAGCGGTTGTTGCCGCCGGGCCGATAGGCTTCCTCCGGCTCGCCGGTGGTAATAACCGAACGCCAGTGTTTTCCCGCCAGCGCATTGCCGCCGATGCCATTGGCGAAGCCGCGCGACAGCACCCGGTCGAGCCACTCTTTCAATAGCGCCGGGCAGCTGTAGGTATATAGCGGATGCTGGAATACAATCACCTGATGCTCGCGCAGCAGCTGTTGCTCATGGTAAATATCGATAAAGAAATCGGGATAGTGCGCGTACAGATCGTGTACGGTGACATTATCCAGCCGTTGTACCGGTTGCAGTAAAACCCGGTTCGCCACCGAGTCCTGTGATTCCGGATGGGCATACAGCAGCAAAATCCTGGGTGGCTGCGACATCATTCCCCTCCAAAGCGTCGTCATGGTTATCGTTTTCCGTTACCATGCAGCGCTACGACTAAAAACAGGACGCCTCGGTCCTGATATCAGGTCCATAATTTAACATACTCTGAACATACGGCGCTTTATGATTGTTTTCTCCTCGCTGCAAATTCGACGTGGTGTACATGTTCTGCTGGATAACGCCACGGCCACCATTAACCCCGGCCAGAAAGTCGGTCTGGTGGGCAAGAACGGCTGTGGTAAATCTACACTGCTGGCATTACTGAAAGATGAAATCAGCGCAGACGGCGGCAGCGCGACCTTCCCGCAGGGCTGGGCGCTGGCCTGGGTGAATCAGGAAACGCCGGCGCTGGACGTGCCGGCGCTTGATTACGTTATTGACGGCGATCGCGAATTTCGCCAGTTGGAAGCCGAACTGCACGCAGCCAACGCCAACAACGACGGCCACGCCATTGCGACCCTGCACGGCAAGCTGGACGCCATCCAGGCCTGGACCATCCAGGCCCGAGCGTCGAGTTTGCTGCACGGCCTCGGCTTCATGCAGGATCAGCTCCGGCAACCGGTCAGCGCGTTCTCCGGCGGCTGGCGCATGCGTCTCAATCTGGCGCAGGCGCTAATCTGCCGTTCCGATCTGCTGCTGCTCGACGAACCCACCAACCACCTCGATCTGGACGCGGTGATCTGGCTGGAGAAGTGGCTGAAAAGCTACCCCGGAACGCTGGTGCTGATTTCGCACGACCGAGATTTCCTCGATCCCATCGTCAATAAAATAGTGCATATCGAACAGCAGACGCTGAACGAATACACCGGCAACTACACCTCGTTCGAGCAGCAGCGGGCCACCCGGCTGGCGCAGCAGCAGTCGCTGTATGAACATCAGCAGGAGCGCGTCGCCCATCTGCAACATTATATCGACCGCTTCCGGGCCAAGGCGACCAAAGCCAAGCAGGCGCAAAGCCGGATAAAAATGCTGGAGCGCATGGAGATGATCGCCCCCGCGCATGTGGACAACCCTTTCCGTTTCAGCTTTCGCCCCCCTGAGTCGCTGCCGAATCCGCTGCTGAAAATGGAGAAGGTCAGCGCCGGCTACGACGATAAGCTGATTCTGGAGTCGATCAAACTGAATCTGGTGCCCGGCTCGCGTATCGGCCTGCTGGGGCACAACGGCGCCGGCAAATCCACGCTGATTAAGCTGCTGGCGGGAACCCTTGCTCCCCTGCAGGGCGAGATCGGCCTGGCCAAAGGGGTAAAACTAGGCTATTTCGCCCAACATCAGCTGGAGTTTCTGCGCGCCGACGAGTCGCCGTTACAGCATCTGGTGCGTTTGGCGGAGCGGGAAACGGAACAGCAGCTGCGCGATTACCTTGGCGGCTTCGGTTTTCGCGGCGACAAGGTGACGGAAATCACCGCCCGCTTCTCCGGGGGAGAAAAAGCCCGGCTGGTGCTGGCGCTTATCGTCTGGCAGCGCCCGAACCTGTTGCTGCTCGACGAACCCACCAACCACCTGGATCTCGATATGCGCCAGGCGCTGACGGAAGCGCTGATCGATTTCGAAGGCGCGCTGGTGGTGGTATCGCACGACCGGCACCTGATCCGCTCCACCACCGACGATCTCTATCTGGTGCACGACCGCAGGGTCGAGCCCTTTGACGGCGATCTGGAGGATTACCAACAGTGGCTGGTGGACCGGCAGCGTCAAAGCGGCGAGGCCGACGACGCGCCGAAAGAGAACGCCGCCAACAGCGCCCAGGCCAGAAAAGACCAGAAGCGGCGCGAAGCCGAGCTGAGAACGCAAACGCAGCCGCTGCGCAAGCAAATCACCCGGCTTGAACAGCAGATGGAAAAGCTGGGCGCCGAACTGGCGGCCGTTGAGGCGCGGCTGGCGGACGGCGAGCTGTATGATATCGGCCGCAAAGCCGAGCTTACGGCGTGCCTGCAGCAGCAGACGCAGGTCAGGGCTCAGTTGGAAGAAACGGAGATGGCCTGGCTCGACGCGCAAGAGCAACTGGAGCAGATGACCCGCTCGCTCTCCGCTTAAGTCACCGCCGGCGCGGGCCGATGCGCCGCTTATCGCCCGCGCCGCGGCGCTAGTGCCAAATCAGCAGCACGCAGGCCGCCGTCAGCACGCCCATGGATACGTTGAAGATAATCCAGGCTTTTTTACTGCGCAACAGCCGGCCGATCAGCGTGCCGAAGCCGAGCCATATCACGCCGGAAACCAGATTCACCAGTACAATGCCGAGGCTTATCGCCGCCACCGAGTGCTTGTACTCCTGCCCCGCCAGACTGAAGCTGGCGACGGCCCCCAGCGCCATCAGCCAGGCCTTGGGATTGAGAAACTGCAGCAGCCATCCCTGATAAAGCCGGATAGGACGCGACGGCGCAGCCATCGTCTCCAGCCTTTCATAGGCGGCGGTGGCGATTTTCCACGCCAGCCACAGCAGATACAAACTGCCGAGCACCTTGAGGGTGAAATGCAGCGAAGGATAGACCAGCAGCAGGCCGCCGACGCCGAACGCCACCAGCAGTAAAATACTCTGCATACCCAGCATGATGCCGAGCATCAGCCACAGGGAGCGATAAAAACCGAAGTTGGCGCCAGAGGTGGTCAATAGCATATTGTTCGGCCCCGGAGTGATCGCCGCCACCCACAGAAAACCCAGCATCGATAAAAACAGACTCAATTCCATGTAACGGGCGCCCCTCGCCCTCGGCATTTTTACGATATAGTTGGTAGTGGATTGATGTTGGTAACGCATAGATTGTTAACCGGCAATATCGAAGCTAACAGTACGATTTTAATCGCACAACACTTTTTCTGGACAAATATCGTGATCATTCCCTGGCAACAACTCGATCCTGAAACATTGGGCAATCTCATCGAATCTTTCGTGCTGCGCGAAGGAACGGATTATGGCGAACAGGAGCGCACGCTGGCGCAAAAGGTCGCCGACGTGCGCCGGCAACTGGAGTCAGGCGAAGTGGTTCTGGTGTGGTCGGAGCTGCATGAAACCATCAACATCATGCCCCGCGGCCAGTTTAACGCCGGCGAGTATCATCCGCGCTGAACGCCGCAAAAGCCGAAAAAGAGGATGCATCGCTATCGGCAACCGTGCTAACAATGATAAAAACCTCATTCAGCAGTCTGAAACCTTGTCTTTTTTGATGGCGTTTTTCCGGCAAGCCCTGCAGCAAACGTCACCATCATGGAGTGAAGCGCCTTATGTCACATCAGCATCCGATTATTGCGGTTACCGGCTCCAGCGGAGCGGGAACCACAACCACCAGCCAGGCATTCCACAAGATTTTTCAGCAGTTAAACATGCGCGCCGCCCAGCTTGAAGGTGACAGCTTCCACCGCTATACCCGCCCGGAAATGGATATGGAAATACGTAAGGCGCGGGATCTCGGGCGCCATATCAGCTATTTCGGCCCGGAGGCCAATGATTTCAGCCTGCTGGAGCAGTCGTTTACCGAATATGGCCGCCACGGAAGCGGTAAAACCCGTAAATATCTCCATACCTATGATGAAGCGATCCCCTACAACCAGGTGCCCGGTACGTTCACGCCGTGGGAGCCGATGCCTGAACCCACCGACGTGCTGTTTTATGAAGGGCTGCACGGCGGCGTGGTGACCGATAGGCACAATGTGGCGCAACACGTCGATTTGCTGGTCGGCGTGGTGCCGATCGTCAACCTGGAATGGATTCAGAAACTGATTCGCGACGTGAACGAGCGCGGACACTCGCGCGAAGCGGTGATGGATTCGGTGGTGCGCTCCATGGAAGACTACATCACCTACATTACGCCGCAGTTTTCACGCACGCACATCAACTTCCAGCGCGTTCCCACCGTTGATACCTCCAACCCGTTCGCCGCCAAGTCGATCCCCTCACTGGACGAAAGCTTCGTGGTGATTCATTTCCAGGAACTGGATAATATTGACTACCCTTATCTGCTGGCCATGTTGCAGGGATCGTTTATTTCCCATATCAACACCCTGGTGGTGCCCGGCGGGAAAATGGGTCTGGCGATGGAGCTGATTATGGCGCCGCTGGTGCAGCGCCTGCTGGAAGGGAAAAAAATCGAATAGTCCGCCGCGGCAAAAGCACCAGCGGGCGATACGCCGAGGATTACCCCGCTATGCGGACTTCATGACTGTGCGTGACCTCGACGGCTTTATCCAGCATCAGCGCCACCGAGCAATAGCGCTCCGCGGAGAGCGCCACCGCCCGTTCCACCGCTTTCTCCGTCAGCCCTGTGCCCGTCACGATAAAATGCAGATTAATATGGGTAAACAGGCGCGGCGCTTCCGTTCTCCGCTCCGAGGTCAGTTTAACCTCGCAGTCCGCCACGTCATGACGGCCTTTCTGCAGGATCGACACCACGTCAATCGCACTGCAGCCGCCAACCGACATCAACACCATTTCCATTGGGCTTGGCGCCTTGTCTCCCGAATTGCCATCCATCAGCACCTGATGCCCGGACGCTGATTCACCAAGAAAAGTTAAACCTTCAATCCACTTTACTCGAGCCTGCATGCCGCCTCCGCTAAAAATTTTTTGAAAATTTATATCGTTACTGTACAAAAACACGCTATAACCAAAGCTTCATCATGCTGAAGCGAGACAACACAAGACAGGTCCTTCAAGCTGTGTTACAAACGAAAATAGAATCTGCCTTTTCTGGACAAACTCAGATACCGGGGAGATGATGATGTCGCCAGATAGAGGCTCCAGTATATTCCCTGACGTCATTCTTCCTAGACGAATTTTGAATGTTTAGCAGTAATACGCCGTACAGGGAACTCTGAGCCCTGTGATTTGCGCAGTGAATTACAACAGAGGATGATAGCGAATGGTTCTCGGCAAACCGCAAACAGACCCGACTCTCGAATGGTTCCTTTCTCATTGTCATATCCACAAGTATCCATCGAAGAGCACGCTGATTCACCAGGGTGAAAAAGCAGAAACGCTTTACTACATCGTGAAAGGCTCTGTCGCAGTGCTGATCAAAGATGAAGAAGGCAAAGAAATGATTCTCTCTTATCTCAATCAGGGAGATTTTATCGGTGAACTTGGCCTGTTTGAAGAAGGTCAGGAGCGCAGCGCCTGGGTACGGGCGAAAACGGCTTGTGAAGTTGCTGAAATTTCTTATAAAAAGTTCCGGCAGTTGATTCAGGTGAATCCCGATATTCTGATGCGCCTGTCGGCGCAGATGGCCAGCCGACTACAGGTAACTTCAGAGAAAGTCGGTAATCTGGCGTTTCTCGACGTTACCGGCCGTATTGCTCAGACGTTATTAAACCTGGCGAAACAACCCGATGCCATGACTCACCCCGATGGCATGCAAATAAAAATCACCCGTCAGGAAATTGGGCAAATCGTCGGCTGTTCACGCGAAACCGTGGGCCGTATTCTTAAAATGCTGGAAGACCAGAACCTGATCTCCGCACATGGTAAAACGATTGTGGTTTACGGCACCCGTTAAACCATTCCGTTACCCTACAACAAAAAAGCGTGAAGCGAGTTTCACGCTTTTTTTTATCACCATCAACGCAGGTCTCATATTTACCCCTTAGTTAATGAGCAGGGTATTTATTATCAAAATAAATTATTTACCGGCAATGTAAATAGCCTTACCAACAGGCTTAATCTATTATTTTCAATATCGGCAAAATAAAAATCAGCCATGATTTATAAAGTTATATTTTAATATAGATCAATAAAACTCCATTTTTATTTATTTTAAGAAAATCCCTATTAATATGGATATCCGGGGGGATTTTTCAGACAAATCCACCTTATATGAATATATTGCTGAAAACAGAAACCTATGGAAATAAAAAAAACCATCATGAGAATATAACTTATTGATAATAAAACAATAAATATCTTATGCGTAATTTTAATTGGCAATTTAGCTTTCATAGAACCCTCCTTTCCTTTCGATTATTCAAAAGACGCATTGAACTCACCGTATTGAATTGTTTTATTTTTGTGATAACACTGATGCGGGTTTTTGATAAAACTGAAAACTGATATTCCATTTTTAGCGAAAAATCCAACCTTATTACCCTGGGCATATGGAACGATAAATGCCTTAACGAAAGTTATATTCCAACAGGAGATAATCCTTATGAAATACCTACTGCCTTCAGCCGCCGCCGGGCTGTTATGTCTTGCCTGCCAACCAGCGATGGCGGCCGATACCGGCGGCTATGCCACCACCGACGGCGGCAACGTTTCCGGCGCCGTCAATAAAACGGCCGGTTCGATGCAGGACATTGTCGATATCATCGCGGCAGCGCGTCTGGACTCAAGCGGTAAAAAAGTGTCAGGCGGCGCCTACCCCGTAGTCATCACCTATAACGGCAATGAAGATGACTTAATCAAGGCGGCGGAAGCCGATATCTGCGGTCAATGGAGCAAAGCGGCGCGCGGCGTGGAGATCAAGGAGTTTACCAAAGGCATTACCATCCTCGGCGGCAATGGTTCCTCAGCAAACTTCGGTATCTGGATCACCAAGTCCTCCAACGTCGTGGTGCGTAATATGCGCATGGGGTATATGCCCGGAGGCGCCCAGGATGGCGATGCAATCCGCATCGACGACTCCCCGAACGTCTGGATCGACCATAACGAGATCTTCGCGAAAAACCATGAGTGCGAGGGCACGCCGGACGGCGATACCACCTTTGAATCCGCCGTGGATATCAAAAAAGGCTCGACCAACGTCACCGTCTCCTACAACTACATTCACGGCGTCAAAAAGGTCGGCTTAAGCGGTTCCAGCAATAGCGATACCGGACGCAACCTCACCTATCACCACAATATCTACAGCGACGTAAACGCCCGGCTGCCGCTGCAACGAGGCGGTCAGGTGCATGCCTACAACAACCTCTATTCCGGCGTCACCAGTTCAGGGCTGAACGTTCGTCAGAACGGCATCGCATTGATTGAAAGCAACTGGTTCGAGAACGCGAAAAACCCGGTGACATCCCGTTACGATGGCTCGAATTTCGGCACATGGGAACTGCGCAACAACAACATTACCAAACCCGCCGATTTCACCACCTACGGCATCACCTGGGACAAAGATTCCAAAGCCTATGTCAATGCCGATAGCTGGACCAGCACCGGCACATTCCCCGCACTCCCTTATAGCTACTCGCCGGTAACCGCGCAATGCGTAAAAGATAAACTGGCGAACTATGCCGGCGTCGGCAAGAACCTTGCCGTATTGACCGCCTCCGCCTGTCAATGACGACGCGCTGATTTAATTCGGGCGAGTTGGGTAAACTCGCCCGTTTTTACACGGTCGATCAGAGAAAGCTTAAGGCAGGACCTTCGCCGACTGGATAACCACGGGTTTGAGCGGCACGTTCTGATACGGGCCGACGTTTTCCGTCTGCACCTGGGAAATCTTATCCGCGACCTCCATCCCTTTAACCACCCGGCCAAAGACCGCGTAGCCAAAATCGCGCTGGCCGTGATCGAGAAAGGCGTTGTCCGCCACGTTGATAAAGAACTGGCTGGTGGCGCTGTCTTTGTCGGCGGTACGCGCCATGGCGATGGTGCCGCGCAGGTTGCGCAAACCGTTATCCGCCTCGTTTTTGATCGGCGGGTTGGGCGCTTTCTGCTTCATATCATCGGTAAAGCCGCCGCCCTGGATCATAAAGCCGGGGATCACGCGATGAAACGTGGTGCCGTTATAAAAACCGTTATTCACGTACTCGACAAAGTTTTTCACCGAAACCGGGGCTTTTTGCTCATCCAACGCCAGCTCAATGTTTCCCGCCGAAGTGGTCAGCAACACATGCGTAACGCCCGTGGCGGCAAACAGCGGGGAAAAAGCGCTAAGTGAAATCAAGGCCGCCGCGGCAACCAGAGTACGTTTGAACATGATAATTCCTTGTGGATAAGACTGGTTACAGAAAGCGTAATGATTGTAAATACCCGCCCTCGGCAACGCCACCGATTTACCTTTTTTTACGTAGCGAATTCACATCGTAACCAATCGTTAACCGCCGCCCTGAGTAAGGGCCGGCATAACGGCCGGCCTCCAGCCGATAAATCACCCCATAAGTTCCGAACGCACCGCCAGATCGCGGCTGTACTGGCGGCTGGCCTCCACCAGCATGGTGGTATAGGCATTTTTCGGCGTATCGCGGGTCAAGTCGCCGATATCCAGCGTTTCCAGTATCCGGCCGTACTGCATCACCGCCACCTTATGGCATAGATGGGAAATCACCCCCAGATCGTGGGTCACCAGCAGATAGGTCAATTTCTCCTGCTGCTGCAACTCGGCCAGCAGATTGAGGATTTCCGCCTGCACGGAAACGTCCAGCGCCGAGGTGGGCTCATCCAGCAGCAGCACCCGCGGCTCCAGGATCAACGCCCGGGCGATGGCGACGCGCTGACGCTGCCCGCCGGAAAGCTGGTGGGGATAGCGGCGGCGAAACGTCGTTCCCAGCCCCACCTTTTCCAGCAGCGCATCAATACGGTCGTCGCGGTCGGCAAAGCGATGGATCAACAGCGGCTCTTCCAGTATCGACTCCACGGTATGGCGGGGATGCAGCGAGCCATAGGGGTCCTGAAACACCATCTGCACCCGGCGGCAGCGCCCCCGATCGATACGGTGCGCCAGCGGCTGGCCGTCAATCAGCAGCTTGCCCTGCCAGTGGTTAAACAAGCCGGCCAGACATTTCAGTACCGTGGTTTTCCCCGAACCGGACTCCCCCACCAGGCCGAAGATAGCGCCATCATTAACGGTAAGATTTACATCGTACAGCACCTGATTCCGCGTGCTGCCCTGGCCGAAAGAGAGGTTCAGATCGTTCACCTCAATCATGGGACGGTTATGCATCGTTTCTGCTCCTTAGGCGTTAATCCAGGCCGGATCGCGGTTCATCACCGGCAGGCGCGCTCTGGGATGGTCGATATCCGGCAGCGAATTCAGCAGGCCGCGAGTGTAGGGATGCCGCGCATTATCCAGATCGGCGGCGGCGATGGACTCCACCACGCGCCCGGCGTACATCACCAGCACCCGATCGCAGAAGCTGCGCACCAGATTGATATCATGGCTGATAAAAATCAGTCCCAGTCCGCGTTCGCCCACCAGATCGTCGAGCATCGCCAGCACCTGCAAACGCACGGAAACGTCCAGCGCCGAGGTCGGCTCATCGGCAATCACCACTTCCGGTTCGGTGATCAGCATCATGGCGATCATAATGCGCTGTCCCTGCCCGCCCGACACCTCATGGGGATAGAGGCCGTATACCCGCTCCGGCTGGCGGATGCGCACCACCTCCAGCATCGCCATCACTCTGGCTTTCGCCTCCTGACGGGAAACCTTGTGGTGCGCCAGATACGCCTCGGCGATCTGATCGCCCACGCACACCACCGGATTCAGCGAATACTTGGGATCCTGCATGATCATCGACATGCGCTTGCCGCGGATCTGGCGCATGCGCGCCTCATCCGCCTGCAGCAGATCGATATCGCCGAAACGCATCCGATCGGCGCTGATACGGGCGCTGTGCGGATGCAGTTGCAGCAGGGCGCGCCCGACGGTGGATTTACCGGAGCCGGACTCGCCGACGATGGCCAGCTTTTCGCAGCCGAGCGAAAAGGAGACGCCGCGCACCGCGTCGGTCACCACGCCGCCGTTGACGAAGCTTACCCGCAGATTGGCGACGTCCAGCAACGGCGCGCCGCGGGAGGCGGGGTTATTCAGTTCTGGGATCGAGGATGTCACGTAGGCCGTCTCCAAGAAAGTTGAACGCCAGGCTGTTAATCAGAATCGCCAGCCCCGGGATTGTTACCAGCCACCAGCACTCCATCATGTAACGCCGGCCGGCGGAAATCATCGCCCCCCATTCGGGATCGGGCGGCTGCGCCCCCAGTCCCAGGAAGCCCAGCCCGGCGGCGGTGAGAATGATGCCCGCCATATTCATGGTGATACGGATAATCACCGACGGCAGGCACAGCGGCACAATGTGATGCAGCAGGATGCGAATGGATGAAGCCCCCTGCAGTTTCACCGCGGAGACAAAGTCGGCGTGCCGCAGCGACAGGGTTTCCGCCCGCGCCAGACGGGCGATCGGCGGCCAGGCGGTCAGCGTAATGGCAATCACCACATGCTCCAGCCCCGGGCCGAGCGCCGCCACAAAGGCCAGCGCCAGCACCAGGCTGGGGAACGAGATAAAAATATCGGTAATCCGCATCAGCACGGTGTCCACCACCCCGCCGTAGTAGCCGGCGACCACGCCAAGCAGCAGGCCGATCGGCCCGACGGTCACCGACACCAGCGCCACGATATACAGCGTGATGCGCGAACCGTAAACCAGACGGCTGAAGACGTCGCGGCCAAACTCATCGCTGCCGAACCAGTGGGCGGCGCCCGGCGCCTGCAGCGCGTTGGCCAGATCCTGCGCCAGCGGATCGTGGGTGGCGATCCAGGGCGCGAAAATCGCCACCAGCATCAGCATCAGCACAATGGCGGAGCCGATGGCCGTCAGCGGATTGCGCAGCATCAGCAGCAGAAAACCGGCCAGCCGCGCGCCGCGCAGCCGCAGACGCCCCGCGCGCTTTTCCGGCGGCGTGCGGACCATCGAGTCACGGACTACCGGCGGCTCAGAGGAAATATTCATGCGTTGGTCCTCGGGTCAAAGATTTGATACAGCATGTCCGACAGCAGGTTCAGGCTGACGAAGATCAGCCCCACCAGCAGGACGCACCCCATCACCGCATTCATATCGCCCAATAGCAGGCTGCCGGTGAGATAAGAGCCGAAACCCGGCCAGGAGAACACCGTTTCGATCAGCACCGCGCCCTCCAGCAGCGACCCGTAGGCCAGCGCCACCACCGTCAGCAGCTGCACCAGAATATTGCGGAACGCGTGTCCCCAGACGACGCGGAATTCGGACAGGCCCTTGACCCGCGCGGTAATGATGTACTCCTGCGAGAGCTGCGCCAGCATAAAGCTGCGCGTCATACGGCTGATATAGGCCAGCGAGTGGAAGCCGAGAATGGTGGCGGGCAATACCAGATGATTCAGCGCGCTGCGGAAAACGTCCCACTCCCCCGCCAGCATGGCGTCCAGCAACAGCAGGCCGGTGCGGTTTTCCACCAGGCCGTCGTACGCCATATCCACCCGTCCGGCGCCGCCGACCCAGTTAAGCCAGGCGTAAAACAGCAGCAGCCCCATCATGCCGACCCAGAAAATCGGCGTGGAGTAGCCGGCCAGACTGATAAAACGCACCGCGTAATCCGCCCATTTCCCCCGTCTTGCCGCCGCCAGCACGCCGAGCGGCACGCCCAGTCCCGCGCCGACGATAATCGCCATGGTGGCCAGTTCGATGGTGGCGGGGAAGACGCGGACGATATCGTCGACCACCGGGCGCCCGGTGAGCAACGCGTTGCCCAAATCGCCGTGCAGCAGCGAATTGAAGTAGATAAAAAACTGCACGTACAGCGGCTTATCCAGGCCCAGCTGCTGATACATCTGCTGATAGGTGCTTTGATCGGCGTCCTGTCCGACAATCGCCAGCACCGGGTCGATCGGCATCACGCGGCCAATCACAAACGTCAGAATCAATAACCCGAACAGCGTGACGATGACCTGAAACAGGCGTTTTACCAGGCGATGCGGCAATCCGCCCGGCTTGTTCCACTCAGAGAAAACCATATTCTTTCTCCCGATATCCCGGCGCGTCGCGACCCCAAGTCGCCGCTGACGCGCTGGTGAGATGAGGCACAGGATGCAGATGACGGACCGACGGACGCGGCGCCATCATCTGACCGGCAGCGCACTAGCGCTGTTTATAGACCTCACGCAGGTGCGTGGTCGATGACGGATGCGGCACATACCCCTGCACGTCGGTACGCAGCACCACGGAGTCGATCATCTGGGAAACCGGAATGATGGC
Organism: Brenneria tiliae; assembly: GCF_023347575.1. Lineage (NCBI taxonomy): Bacteria > Pseudomonadati > Pseudomonadota > Gammaproteobacteria > Enterobacterales > Pectobacteriaceae > Brenneria > Brenneria tiliae. The sequence continues at coordinate 56,863 of NZ_JAKPCB010000096.1, forward strand.
CGGATACAGCGCTTCATAACGGTTCTGCACCTCGGCATACAGCTGCTTCTGCCGCGCCGGATCTTTTTCCAGCAGCGCCCGGTCGATCAGCTCATTCAGCTGTTTATCGTAGAATGAGGTGCGCCAGCCCTGGAAATTGGTCAGCCTGGCCGCATCGCTGTTATCCGGGTTGTAGGCCACCGAACGCAGGCTGGAGTGCGGGTGCGGATCGACCCCGCCGCCGCCGCGACCGACCAGCATATCGAAGTTGCGATCGCGCATCGCGCCGTACACCTGATTGCCGGTGCCGGAGTGAATCCTGGCCTTGATGCCGGCCTGCGCCAGCGTCGACTGTACCGACGTCGCCAGATTGAGGAACGGCTGATCCGACAACACGCGCAGCGTGGTGGCGAATCCGTTAGGATAGCCCGCCTCCGCCAGCAGCGCTTTGGCGCGCGCCACGTCCAGCTTGTATCCCGGATTCGGCAAGGTGGCGTCCATCCCTTTCTGGATCGGGCGCTGGTGATAGAAACCGTAGCCGGTCATCACCGTCTTGTTGATGCCGTCGTAATCGATCAGATAGCGCACCGCTTCGCGCACTTTGGGTTTGGCGAAGTGTTCGTTCTTCAGGCTCATCGCCACGTAATAGATCGTGCCCTTTTTCACCTCGTCCACCACCACGCCCTGGTTCTGTTTCAGGGCATTGATATCCGGCACCGACATCCCGGTCGCGACGTCGATATCCCCTTTTTCAATCATCAGACGCAGCGCCTGCGACTCGGTCATATGGCGGAAGATAACGCGCCTCATTTTGGCGTCGCCGCGCCAGTACCCCTCGACGCGGCTGATGCGCAGCACGTCCTTCGCCTGCCACACGTCCAGCTTGAACGGACCGGAACCGGCGGCGTTGGTGGTCAGCCAGCCGTTGCCCCAGTCGCCGTTCTTCTCATGCGGCATAATCGTCTGGCGATCCAGCACCGAGCCGCTGCCCAGGGTGGCCAGCGAATAGATCACCAGCTTGGGATCGTTCGGTTTGGGCAGTTCGATTTCCACCGTATGGGCATCTTTGGCGCGGATCATCTTTTCCACGTTGTCCGCGGTAAAGCCGTAGGATTTCCAGGTGGTGGCCTGCGCCATATTGAGGTGCAGCAGCCGGTTCATCGACCAGGCGAAATCCTGCGCCGTCACCGCGTTGCCGGAATGAAACCTGGCGTTATCCACCAGATTGAAGGTTATAACCTTACCGTCGTCGCTGACGCTCCAGCTTTTCGCCAGCGAAGGCAGCACGGTGCTGAGGTTTTGCGGATCGAGCTCCACCAGCGAGTCATAGAGATTCACTATCACCCCGACCACTTCATTGCCGGTCATGGCGGCCGGGTCGAGCGACAGCATGTTGTTCATATTCATGCCGACGATCAGCTGATCGTCGGGGGTTTTTGCGGATAGTACGGCCGGAACGGCCGCCATACAGAGGGTACTCAACAGTAGGATGCGAAGTATTGCTCGTGCTTTCATCACTCTTCTCCAGGTGTGGAAGTATGGAAGACGACAACTTTATTATTTTTTAACGGCGTGCTTTTTCAGACGTCAAACCGTATTTTTAAAGGTAACTATTTGTATTTATGCATAAAAACTAATCTTTACTCAGGGTATGCTCCTCAATCCAGTCGAAATTGATATCCTCCCCCAGCCCCGGACGCTGCGGCAGATGCACAAAGCCCTCGTCGTCCATCGGGTCGACGAGGGCATGCAGATAGGCGGCGGGCTGGTCGTAATCCAGGAAAGGATGCAGCAGGCCGCGCTCGTACCAGCGGCAGTTTTTAATCGCGCCGACCACGGCCAGATTCGGCGCGCCGTTGCCGTGAACCTCACAGTCCATACCAAAGGCTTCGGCCAGAGCGGCCACCTTCATACAGGGCGCGATGCCGCCCACGCCCTGCACGCCGGCGCGCAAGATATCGCAGGCGCCCTCCTTCACCCAGTCGGCGCGGCTGAAATATTTGCCGGCCAGGCTTTCCGGACCAATCACGTCGATATCCAGGCTGTGGGTCAGCCAGCTGTAGGAGGCCATGCTCTGCTCTTCCATCGGTTCTTCAAACCAGGTGAAATCGAGCTTTTGCAGCTCACGGCCGATATACAGCGCGTCGCTGCGGCTGTACCAGTGGTAGCCATCCAGCATCAGGCTGATATCCGGGCCGACGGCTTCACGCACGGCGGCGCACGCCTTGACGTCCATTTTCGGGCTGGGCGCGAACGACACCGGCGGCATCCAGGTGTGCAGTTTGATGGCCTTGTAGCCGCGCCGCACCAGCTGCTCGGCAAAGCGGCCGTACTCTTCCGGCGTGGACAACCCCCCTTCCAGCTCGTCGCCGCACATGGTGCTGCCGTAGGCGGGCACCTTGTCGCGATAGCCGCCCAGTAGTTTGTGCACCGGCAGATTGAGCGCCCGCCCCTGAAGATCCCACAGGGCGGATTCGACGATCGACAAGGCGCGGTCGGTCAGCTGGTTGGCGCTGCCGCGCTGCCAGTGCACCAGATCCTGCCACAGGCGCTCGCGATCGAACGGATTTTGTCCGATCAGCACCTTACGAAAAAAGGCGTTGACGATATAAGGGCGAATCACTTCCGGCGGCGCAAAGGCATAGCCGTGGTGGCCATCGTCGGTGCTGATGGTCAGCAGCGCCATCCTGGCCTGATTCTCCGCTCCCGGGTGTGAGTGCCCCGCGCTGTCGGCAACCCGGCGCGTAGGGTAAGTAAAAACCGTGACATCAATTGATTCTATTTTCACCTTGTTACCTGCCTTGATATTCAACACGACTCATGTACAAGATTTGCAGTGAAAAACTGCGCGTATGCCGAGCGCGATCCGCTGCGCGATATAACTCTGTATAGGAGAAAAAGCGGAGATTTCTATCCGCCGTCTCTCACAGCGAGATCGTCATCACACAAAAGAAACCCTGTGTTAATTTAAAAAAAATAGCGTTTTATTTTTTAATTATTGAGATTATTGGCGGGTTAGTCATTAGGCAATTTCTTTCATCTGGAAAAATTATGCGGCGGATAATTAGGCAAATGCCCACCATCCTGTGAGCATTATCACGACAAAAATCCAAGACCTTACCCTGAAAAGGGATAAATTCCCCGCCGGCGCGCCAGCTTTATTATGCCGTCGATCATCGACCGCTCCCCGCTGATGGTCGCCGTGTCGTCCGGGGGGAACCGCGCCGGTTCCGGCGCGCATACTGCGGGAAAAACTGGAAAGCACCCTGCCGCAGAATCTTGGCAAGCTGGCCGCCCTGGCCGGCTGGCCCAATCGCTGGACAACGGCGACGCCGCCCGCGTGCAACAGCTTACCGAACAGCTTTTCTCCGGGCCGCTGGACGATCGCGGCGAAGTGGTGCTGGTGGGCGCGGGGCCGGCCTGGCGGCTGACAAGCAAACGCTGGTGTTCTACATGGGGCTGCAGCAGGCGGATTATATTCAGCGCAAACTGCTGGAACATCTGCTCCCGGAAACGGTTCCCGTCGCCCTGATCGAAAACGGCACCGCCGCCGCGCAGCGGGTATTGACCGGACAGCTGTCACAGCTCGGCGAACTGGCGCAACAGGCCGCCAGCCCAAGCCTGATTATCATCGGCGATGTGGTCGGCCTGCGAGAAAAACTGAACTGGTTTGCCGATTAGCCGGCGATTGCGCACCAGCATAAGGCAACGCACCGAAATGAAGCATAACAATGCACTAATTTGATGGCGCCTCGCCGCAAGCATCACTTTAGTGCTTTACCCTGCCGCCTATCTCCCTTATTTTAGCTAAGTTCAAAATAATGAATACGCAAATTATATGAATAAATAGTCAATGCCTGAAGCGGCGCAACCTGGTCCGGATATTGCTTTGCATCCTAAGTGTTTTACCCGATGCGCCGACAATAGCGCGCCGACGCCGGAACAGACAATAAGCATTTGGGAGCTACTTTGTGGAAGAGGTTACGTTCTGGCAACTCATCAGTTTTGGTGAGAATGGCTGGGGGAAATTATTACTGATTGGCACGGCAATGACCATCGCCCTGGCGACCTGCGGCTTTGTGCTCGGCGCACTGATTGGCGCCATCGGGGCATGGTCGAAAATTTGCGGCAATCGTCCGGTACGCTATCTGGCCGATGCCTATACCACCATCACCCGCGGCATACCGGACCTGCTGATCATCTACCTGCTCTATTTCGGCGGCAGTTCGGCGCTTACCCTGATCGCCAGGCTGTGGGGCAGCAATGAGTTTCTGGGCTTTCCCGGCTTTCTCGCCGGGGTCATCGCCGTGGGTATCTCTTCCGGCGCGCAGCAGACCGAAGTGTACCGCGGCGCGTTCTATGCCGTTTCCCAGGGTGAAATAGAAGCCGCCAAAGCCTGCGGCATGCCCACCCTGCTGCGCCTGCGACGCATCATTATGCCGCTGCTGCTGCGCCACGCCATCCCGGCGCTGGGCAACGTCTGGCAGCTGGTGCTGAAAGCCTCGGCGCTGGTGTCGGTCACCGGCGTCGCGGAGCTGTTGACCCAGTCGCAGACCGGCGCCGGCTCGACGGGCAAACCGTTCGACTTCTTTATGGCCGCGGCCATGCTGTATCTGCTTATTTCTCTCGCTTCCGGCTGGATTATGCGCCGGGCGGAGTCTCATTATTCCCGGGGTGTGAAGCGCTGATGGATTTTCCCTTTCTTTACCAGACGTTTCTGGAAATCATTCCCGGCATCCCTCTTACGCTGCAACTGGCCGTCGGCTCGGTGTCGCTGGGATTTTTTCTGGCGCTGGGGCTGGCGCTGATGCAGCTTTCCGGCAACCCGGTTCTGCGCAGCATTGCCCGCACCTATGTGCTGTTTTTCCGCGGCACGCCGCTGCTGGTGCAGCTGTTCCTCATCTATTACGGCCTGGGGCAGTTTCCCTGGGTCAGGGAGAGCGTTCTGTGGCCGCTGCTGCGGGAACCCTACTGGTGCGCGCTGCTCTCGCTGACGCTATGCACCGGGGCCTACGCCAGTGAAATTATCCGCGGCGGATTGCAATCCGTACCGGACGGGCAGATAGAAGCGGCCCGCGCCTGCGGCATGCCGTCACGGATGATCTTTAAGCGCATTGTTTTCCCGCTGGCCATACGCCAGGCGCTGCCGGCCTATGGCAATGAGCTGATCTCGATGATCAAATCAACCTCGCTGGCCTCCATTATCACCCTGATGGAAATCACCGGCATTGCCGCGCGCCTCATCGCGGAAACCTACCGGGCGCTGGAAGTTTTTCTGGTCGCCGGGGCGATCTACTTATTTATCAACCTTATCCTGACGCGTCTGCTGCTGTGGGCGGAGTTCACCGTTACCCCGCATTTACGCGCGCCGGGCGCGCCATCGGCGGCAAAGAAAATCAAGAAATTGGGAGACCTGCAATGACCACGCCTGCGATCAGCCTGCGCAACATTCACAAAAGCTTCGGCTCGCTGGAGGTGCTGAAAGGGATCTCTTTTGAAGCCGCCCAGGGCGAAGTCATTTCCATTCTTGGCTCATCCGGTTCGGGGAAATCCACCCTGCTGCGCTGTATCAACATGCTGGAGCTTCCCGATCGGGGCGAAATCATCGTCGCCGGCGAATCCATCGAAATGAAGCCCAACCGCAATGGGCAAAGCCGGCCGTCCAATCCCAAACAGATCGACCGCATTCGCACCCAGCTCGGCATGGTGTTTCAGAACTTTAACCTGTGGTCGCACAAAACGGTGCTGGAAAACGTGATCGAAGCGCCGGTGCACGTGTTAAAGCGCCCCCACGCGGAGAGCGTGGAGCGCGCCGAGCAGCTGCTGGAAAAGGTCGGCCTGGCGGACAAGCGGCACTATTACCCGTCCCACCTTTCCGGCGGCCAGCAGCAGCGGGCGGCCATTGCCCGCGCGCTGGCGATGGCGCCGAAAGTGATGCTGTTCGACGAACCGACCTCGGCGCTCGATCCGGAACTGGTCGGCGAAGTGTTGCGCGTGATGCGTACGCTGGCCGACGAGGGTATGACCATGCTGGTGGTAACCCATGAGATGGATTTCGCCCGTGAAGTCTCCAATCGCGTGGTGTTCCTCCATCAGGGAGAAATCGAGGAGCAGGGAACGCCGCAGCAGGTTTTCACCGCCAGCCGGTCCGCCCGTTTCCGGCAGTTTATCGCCAGCTGGTAGGCCATCAATTCAATGAGTAAGCAATAACACCACACCGGGAGAATCGTTCCATCATGAAAGCAAAATTAAAAATGATCGCCTGTTCACTGTGCCTGGCAAGCACGCTGGTCGCGTCTTTCAGCGCCGCGGCGCAAGAGAAAAAATGGACCACGGTGCGCATCGCCACCGAAGGGGCTTTCCATCCTTATAATTTCACCAAGCCCGACGGTACGCTGGACGGCTTTGAAATCGAACTGTACAAAGTGCTGTGCGACAGTATGCAAGTGAAGTGTCAAATCATCGTGCAGCCGTTCACCAGCACCATTCCGGCGCTGAACGCGGGCAAGTTCGACGCCATCATTTCCGGCATGTCCGCCACGGACAAACGCAGGGAAGTCATCGACTTCAGCCAACCCTATACCCAGGCAGGGCAAACCTTCGCCGTACTGAAATCCAGCCCCTTGACCGGACAGTTCCCCGACGCGGGCAAACGCTTCTCGCTTAAACCGGAAAACGAAGCCGTGGCGCGGGAAGAAATCGAAAAGCTGAAACCGCTGCTGCAAGGCAAAACCATCGGCGTGCAGTCCGCCTCTATCGCCAGCACCTTTCTGGATAACTATCTCAAAGGGGTGATGAAAGTGCGCGAGTATAAAACCACCCAGGAACACGATCTTGATTTGAAAGCCGGCCGCGTCGATCTGGTTATCGCCTCCGCCGCCTATCTGAAAGGCATTACCGAAAAACCCGGCAATGCCGATATCGTCACCCCCGGCCCGCAGTTTATCGGCGGCATTCTGGGCAGCGGCTCCTCCGTCGGCCTGCGTAAAGGCGATCCCGAACTGAAAGCCCTGTTTAACGCCGCGATTGAGAAAGCCAAAAACGACGGCACGCTGAAAACGCTGAGTGAAAAATGGTTCGGCATGGACACCTCGCCGCTTTAAGTCCGGCGGAAAAAACCTTGTCGACCTCTCTTACGGAAAAATAACGAGCATATAGCACATGAATTCAATACAGACAGAAGGGAGCTTGCCCTCTATCGACCGTCAAACCGTCGCGGAAATCTGCGAGCTGATTGCCGGCAAACGCCAGCAATTCTTCGCCCTGAGCGACGGCATCTGGGATACCCCGGAGCTGAACTATGAGGAGTATCGCTCGGCGGCGCAGCACCAAGCGGTGCTGGAAGCGGAAGGTTTTCGCCTGACCACCGGCATTGCCGGGATGCCGACGGCCCTGCTGGGCGAGTTCGGCCGCGGAGCGCCGGTTATCGCCATCCTTGGCGAATACGACGCGCTGCCGGGGCTAAGCCAGCAGGCTAACGTGGCCGAGCCTAAACCGCTGGAAAACGGCGGCAACGGACACGGTTGCGGGCATAACCTGCTCGGCACCGCCGCCTTGCAGGCGGCGACGGCGGTCAAGGATTACCTGCAAAAACACGACATTCCGGGGACGGTGCGTTTTTACGGCTGCCCGGCGGAAGAAGGCGGCTCGTCGAAAGGCTTTATGGTCAAGGCCGGGGTGTTTGACGATGTCGATATCGCCATCTGCTGGCATCCCGCCACCTTTACCGGCGTCAATAGCCCGGTATCGCTGGCCTGCAACGAGCTGAACTTCTACTTCAAGGGCCGGGCCTCCCACGCCGCCAGCAGTCCGCACCTCGGCCGCAGCGCCCTGGACGCCGTGGAGCTGATGAACGTCGGCGTCAACTATATGCGCGAGCATATGCCCTCCTCCGCCAGGGTGCATTACGCCATTACCGACAGCGGCGGCCACGCGCCCAACGTGGTGCAGGCCAACGCCACGGTGCGATATCTGGTGCGCGCCCGCCAGTTGCCGGAGCTGCACCAGTTGGTCAAACGGGTGAAAAAGATCGCCGCAGGCGCGGCGCTGATGACCGAAACCGAAGTCAGCAGCGAGGTGCTGAGCGGCGACGCCAACCTGATCGGCAATCCGCCGCTGGAGCAGCGCATGCATGAGCATTTGCTGGCGCTCGGGCCGATCGCCTTCGACGAGGCCGATCGCCAACTGGCGGCGACGTTCCAGGCGGCGCTGAGCGCGGAGGATATCGCCGAGTCTTACGCCCGCTTCGGCGTGAAGCCGCAACCGGGGCTGACGCTGCACGACGGCATCTATCCGCTTTACAGCCCCAACGAAGCCTTTATCGGCTCAACCGATGTGGGGACGGTAAGCTGGGTGGTGCCGACGGTGCAAATTCGCAGCGCCACCTACGCCATCGGCACGCCGGCGCACTCATGGCAGCTGGTCGCGCAGGGGAAAACCGCGGCGGCGCACAAGGGAATGGAGTATGCCGCCAAAGCGATGGCCTCTCTGGCGGTAGACCTGCTGCTGACGCCTGATTTAATCAGCCAGGCCAAAGCCGACCATCAGGCCAAGCTGCAACAGACGCCGTTTGAGAACCCGATACCGGATGAGGTTTCCCCGCCGCTCCCGCGGAGTGAGAGATAAAGCAGGAAGGTCGGGCAGAGCGGGAATTCTCCCCCTTATCAGCTGTCTCTTATACACAAATGCTGAGGCTCATGCCGGGTTTTGCCGTTATCCGGCGTAAAAAATTATGCAGCGGTGGACTTGACCGCCGAGTGAGCCGCATGGATGCGGCGAAAGCCAGTGCCGCGTCGGGAACGCGTCACTGGCGGCTCGAATAGCGGTTAAGAACACCGATGGCACCGCGCAGCGGCATAATTTCAGCCGGAAGCCAGAGGTCAAGGAGCTGCGGCGACTGAGCGCTCCTTGTCGGGCGCGTGCTACGATGTGGCATAAAAATACCTTTCATTTCGCGCACGAAATAACACTGAACTCACATATACCGTTAACAGTATATGTGACTAAGAGACAGCCCTTATCAGGGGGAGAATAAGGGAATAGCCGGGCGTTACGGACGGGCGACAAAACCCACGGCGTCGTACACTCTCTTCAGGGTCTGCTGCGCGCGGGCGCCGGCTTTTTCAGCGCCGTCGCGCATCACCTGCTGCAGGAAGGCTTCATTATTGCGGAAACGGTGGTAACGCTCCTGCAATTCGCTCAGCATACCGGATACCGCGTCGGCGACCGCCCCTTTCAGGTGGCCGTACATCTTGCCGCTGAACTCCTGCTCCAGTTCGGCAATGGTTTTCCCGCTTACCGCCGCAAGAATATCCAGCAGGTTGGACACCCCGGCTTTATTCGCCACGTCATAGCGCACCACCGGCGGCTCATCGGAGTCGGTTACCGCACGTTTGATTTTCTTCACCACCGACTTCGGATCTTCCAGCAGGCCGATGACGTTGTTGCGGTTTTCGTCGGACTTGGACATCTTTTTGCTCGGATCCAGCAAAGACATCACCCGCGCGCCCGACTTCGGTATAAACGGCTCCGGCACTTTGAAAGTGTCGCCGTAAAGCGTATTGAAGCGCTGGGCGATATCGCGGCTCAGCTCCAGATGCTGCTTCTGATCTTCCCCCACCGGCACCTGCGCGGTCTGATACAGCAGGATATCGGCCGCCATCAGCACCGGATAATCAAACAAACCGGCATTGATGTTCTCTTCATAGCGCGCCGACTTATCTTTAAACTGCGTCATGCGGCTCAGTTCGCCGAAATAGGCGTAACAGTTCAGCACCCAGCTTAACTGGGTATGTTCGGGAACGTGCGACTGCACGAAGATGGTGCTTTTCTGCGGATCGATGCCGCAGGCCAGATAAAGCGCCAGCGTATCCAGCGTTGCCTTGCGTAGCTGCTGCGCATCCTGGCGTACCGTAATGGCATGCAAATCAACGATGCAATAGATGCAATCGTAGTCATCCTGCATATTAACCCACTGACGTAACGCACCCATGTAGTTGCCAATGGTCAATTCACCAGACGGCTGCGCGCCGCTAAATACAATGGGCTTGCTCATACTAATGTTTCCTGATTTTTTGAAGATAACGGCCCGACGAGGGGCAATAGGTCGGCAAAACGATCCAGCACCCGGTCCGGGCGGCTCAAGGCGATCGCTTCACCATAGTTATATCCGTAGGTCATACCGACGCAGGGGCAGCCGGCGGCCTGGGACGCCTGAATATCATTGCGGGAGTCGCCGACGAACAGCAGCTCGCCGGCCCGCAGTCCCAGCTTGCCCAGCACCAGATACAGCGGGGCCGGGTGGGGCTTTTTGGCGATAACGTCGTCACCGCCGATAATCAGGGAAAAATAGGCGGCAATGCCCAGCGACGCCAGCAAAGGTCCGACAAAAGGCGTGGGCTTATTGGTCACCACGGCCATGGGAAACCCCTGCCGCGCCAACTGCGCCAGCGTCTCTTTTACCTGCGGGAACAGCGCGCTGCCGCGCTCCGCCGTTTGCGCGTAATAGCGATCGAACTGCTCACGGGCGGCGCGGATGCGCTGCGGCGTAGGCTCCACGCCCGCCCAGCGCAGCGCCCGTTCGACCAGCACATCGGCGCCGTTGCCGATCCAGGCGGCGACCCGCGCTTCCCCCGCCGCCGGAAGCGACTGCGCCTGTAGCGCCAAATCCATCGCCTCGGCCAGTCCCGGCGCGCTGTTAATCAGCGTGCCGTCGAGGTCGAACGCCAGCCCGCGGATGCGCATCGCGTCATTCATGGGCCACCCGCGCCAATTCGCCGCGCATCTGATCGATTACCGAGCGGTAGTCCGGCTGGCTGAAAATGGCTGAGCCGGCGACAAACATATCGGCGCCCGCGGCGGCGATGGCGCCGATATTATCGACCTTGACGCCGCCGTCCACTTCCAGACGGATATCATAGCCGCTGTCGTCAATGCGCCGGCGCGCCTGACGCAGCTTATCCAGGGTGGCGGGGATAAAGGACTGCCCGCCGAAGCCGGGATTCACGGACATCAGCAAGATGATGTCCACTTTGTCCATCACGTAGTCGAGATAGCTCAGCGGCGTGGCGGGGTTAAAAACCAGACCGGCCTTGCAGCCGTGATCTTTGATCAATTGCAGAGAGCGATCGACGTGCTCCGAGGCCTCGGGATGGAAGGTGATGAAACTGGCCCCCGCCTGCGCGAAGTCGGGAATAAGGCGATCGACCGGCTTAACCATTAAATGCACATCAATCGGCGCGCTGATGCCGTAGTCCCGCAAGGACTTAAGCACCAGCGGACCAATGGTCAGATTAGGCACATAGTGGTTATCCATCACGTCAAAGTGAACCACGTCGGCGCCGGCCGCCAGCACCTTGGCGGTATCTTCGCCAAGCCGGGCGAAGTCGGCCGACAGAATAGACGGGGCGATTAAAAACGGTTTCATTCGCATCTCCAAACGATAAAGTCCGAACTCCTGCTGCCGGGATGGCGGTTGATCCATCATCCCGATCTGCGCAACCCAACCTGCGGTCAATCATACCCGGCCTGTCGCCGCGCTGTCCCGCCTAGCGTTGCCTATCGGCTTCGGGCGTCAGCAATACAGGGCCAGCAGTTCGTTCACTTTACTACGACCCAGAATATTGCGGCTAATGGTTCGGCGCGCTTTTACCACATAAAGTGAAGCATCCTGATACCACTCGCGGGTCAATACCGTATCGTGGTTGGAAATCAGCACCGGGATGCGGTATTCAACCGATAGGCGATGCGCCATGCGCGCCAGGTCTTGCTGGTCGACACTATTAAAATTATTGGTGTGGTACGCGGTAAAGTTAGCCGTCGCCGATAAGGGCGCGTAAGGGGGATCGCAATAAACCACCGACCCCGGCGCGGCTTTAATCAGCGTTTGCTGGTAGTGCTCGCAAACAAAGGTGGCGTTCCTGGCCTTAAAGGCGAACCAGCGAATTTCTTCTTCCGGGAAATAGGGCTTTTTATAACGCCCGAACGGCACATTAAATTCACCGCGCATGTTATAGCGGCACAGGCCGTTATAACAATGGCGATTGAGATAAAGAAACAATACCGCGCGCCGGTAGGCGTCAGAGCAAAGATTAAACTCCTGACGCAGCAGATAGAAAACCTCTGAAGTATTCACTTCATCAGTAAAAAGCTTGCGCGAGTCGCGGACAAAATCATCAGTATTCGACTTGACGATATTGTAGAGATTAATGAGATCGCTATTAATATCGGCCAATATATAGCTGTCGTACTCGGTATTCAAAAATACGGAACCCGCGCCGACAAAAGGCTCGATAAGGCAGTCTCCCTCGGGTAAGTAGCGACGAATCTCTTCCACCAGTGGATATTTGCCACCAGCCCATTTTAAAAAAGCGCGGTTTTTCTTCATGCCGTCGTTAGTTACTCTTACTTTATCAGAGCCGCGGATTGTACTCTGTGTCAGACAGCACATCAGGGCTAAAATTGGCGTTACTTATTCAAGTCCTGCTTCACCTGACGGATCGGCTTAACCCATGGTTTTTTCGCTTGTACATCAGCAGGTAGCGTTGCGATTGCCTGCCTTGCTTCTGCTGCAGAAGCATAGACTCCAGTAACTAACACATACCAGGATTTTCCGTCACGTTTAGTTTCATAAACCCATGAATGAGCCAGATTATGCTGCCTGGCGTAAGCTTTCAGCGTATCGGAACGGGAAGCGCCGCTCAGCTGCAAGGTAAAATGGCTGGCCGGCGCGTTTTGAATGGCGGCGCCCGACCCTGCCGCAGATCTGCCCGTCGCGGCGGGCGCCGCCGCTCTCTGCGTATTCGTTGCCGCCGGCCTGTCATTGCCGTGGGCGGAATTGCCGCCGCGCGCCGGCTTTTCAGCGGGCCGTTGCGTCGGCGCTTTAGCCGTTGGCGCAACCGTGGCGGGCGCCGTCGGCAGCGTTGAACCATCCGCCGCGCCTTGAGAAAATTCGTCAACGCGGCCCTGCTGCTGAGCAAGCGCGTCGGTAATATTTCCCGGCAGCTCGATGCGCTGCTGGCCGCTGACCGGCGGTTGAACCTGCGCTTGCGTCGGCGTATCGGAAACCGGCGGCGCGCTCAGCGTTTGCGGCGTCTGTCCGGCTGCGGCGGAAGGGTTCTCGACCGGCGCGGCGCTTTCCGTTGGCGTCGAGGGAGACGAAGAAGAAAGATCGATGCTCTTTTCACCCTGGCTCTGAGGCTGAGAGGTCTGCTGGTGAGAAGGCGCCTGCAAGGCGGAGCCGATACCGATAATCAGCAGCACCAGCACCAAAATCCCGATGGCGATCATCAGGTGTTGTCTGGAAAGCTCGATTTTCGGTACGGAAAAATGACTTCGTTTCTGCTGACGCGTTGGTCGACGATCACTGGTATCGGGCTTCAGTTCGTCTTCCGGCTTAAACTCATCCACTTAATACCCCCCAACTGAAAGGCTAAAATTCGCAATCCTGTTCCCGGAGCGAGTGATTAAATCATAACGCATTGTATTTTATTAACCATAAACCATCAGCGCCTATCTGTCGTTAACACATCTATGGTCAATAAAAACGGTAAAATGCCTTAGGCGAGACAATCAGCTATCGACGCCAGTACAATATCATGCGCTACGCCGCCACGGACTTCGGCATGACCGATAGACGTCGGCAGCACAAGACGCAGCTCGCCCGCCAGCACCTTCTTATCGCGCATCATATGGGGAAGATAAGATTCCGGCGCCATCTGCTCCGGCCCGTTAACCGGCAGACCGGCCCGCACCAATAGGGCCTTGATACGTTCGACGTCATCGGCGGAAAATTGCCCAAGACGCCGCGCCGCCTGCGCGGCCATCACCATTCCCGCGGCGACGCCCTCGCCGTGCAGCCAGTTGCCGTATCCCATCTCCGCCTCAATGGCATGACCGTAGGTATGCCCCAGGTTGAGCAGCGCCCGCATGCCGCTTTCGCGTTCATCCGCCGCCACCACCGCCGCTTTCAGTTCACAGCAGCGGCGGATACAGTAAGCCAGCGCATCGTGCTGCAATGCACGCAGCGCGTCGATATTTTCTTCCAGCCACACAAAGAAGTCGCGATCCAGAATAATGCCGTATTTGATGACTTCCGCCAGACCGGACGACAGTTCGCGCGCCGGCAGGGTTTTCAGGCAGTCCAGATCAACCACCACGGAGGCGGGCTGATAGAACGCGCCGATCATATTCTTGCCCAGCGGGTGATTCACCGCGGTTTTGCCGCCGACGGAAGAGTCAACCTGCGCCAGCAGCGAGGTCGGCACCTGAATAAAGCGCACGCCGCGCTGGTAGCTGGCGGCGGCAAAACCGGCCAAATCGCCAATCACGCCGCCGCCCAACGCCACAATCGTGGTGTCGCGGCCGTGCGGTTTTTCAAGCAGCGCGGTAAAAACCCGATCCAGCACGCTCAGGGACTTATATTTCTCCCCGTCCGGCAGAATGACCTGGTCGACGCGTACGCCGCTTTGTTCCAGCACGCGGCGCACCTGTTCAAGATAGAGAGGGGCCAACGTCTGGTTGGTCACCAGCATGGCCTGCTCCCCGGCCTTCAACGGCATAAAAGAAGCCGAATCATTAAACAATCCGGCGGCTATCGTAATGGGATAACTACGTTCCGCCAATGTTACGGTAATCCTTTCCATGCGCGTTCAATAACCTGTTGAAACCTGCGTACGCAGATGATGTCCTACACTTTAGTTGCTTTCCAGCATATTGATAATCTGGTTGGCAACTACCTTGGCGCTTTGCTCATCGGTTCGAATGGTGACATCGGCAATCTCTTGGTACAGCGGATTGCGCTCTCTCGCCAATTCTTCCAGCACTTCGCGCGGCGGCGCCTCAACCTGAAGCAGCGGGCGCTTTTTATCGCGCTGCGTACGAGCAAGCTGCTTCTCGATCGTCGTTTCAAGATAAACGACGACCCCGCGTGCTGAAAGACGGTTACGTGTTTCACGAGACTTGACCGAGCCCCCTCCCGTCGCCAGGACGATACCCTGTTTTTCCGTCAACTCATTAATGACTTTTTCTTCGCGTTCACGAAAGCCTTCTTCGCCTTCCACGTCGAATACCCAGCCCACATCAGCCCCGGTGCGTCGCTCAATTTCTTGATCGGAGTCGAAAAACTCCATATTGAGCTGTTGAGCTAACTGACGGCCAATAGTGCTTTTGCCGGCACCCATAGGCCCAACCAGAAAGATATTGCGTTTCTCTGCCATGTTTTTTGGTATTACTAAGACAATTCGTTAATGATAACCCGCCCCGCCAATCAACTCAGCGACGGGACCTAAACTGAAACCTCATGAGCGATAGTGCGAGAATCAGACAAAAAATTATCTCAATACTCAGGGTAGTTTGGCAACCGAATAAAATGCCACACTGGTTACAGGTGGCAATATAGTGTGTTTTATACACATTTTCGGCGGAACAACACTTCTGTGCTCAATTCGCTAACCCTTGTAAGCTAAATCCGCCGCAGCGTCAAACTTAGAAGCCATGAATCCGGCAAAATATTGCGCCGTTTTTTATGCCAACGGCGCATTCCAATACGTCTACGCCGGCGGAATTAACGTCGGGGTAATAAAAATAACCAGCTCGCGCCGCGCATGCTTTTGTACGCTACTTTTGAACAGATGCCCCAGCAGCGGAATATCGCCTAACCCCGGAACCTGGCTGACGCCACGCGTTTTTTGCTGCTGAAATATTCCGCCCAGCACAATGGTTTCCCCGTCGGCGACGGTGACCTGCGTCTGTATTTCCTGCTTATCGATGGCCAGCGCCTCGCCGTTGTCTCCCTGCTTGATCGTCTGTCCCGGCATATTCTGGCTAATCTTCAGATTGAGCGTAATCCGCCCGGCGCGCAGAATGCTGGGCGTCACCTCCATGCCCAGCACCGCCTCCTTGAATTCAATGGAGGTTGAGCCGCTGGCGCCGCTGGAGACCTGATAGGGAATTTCCGTCCCCTGCTTGATGCTGGCGGTTTGCTGATGCGCGGTAAACAGCCGCGGACTGGCGATGATCTCGACCTGATTTTCCTGCTCCAAAGCCATCAGCTCCAAATCCAGCAGGCGGCCGTTGAGCCGGGCCACATGGAAGCCGGCGCTGACCGCGGGCGTCTCCAGCGGCAAACTGACGGTAAAATTGCTTAGCCGCAGGGCGTTATTAGCCGAGTCGCCGGCCCCCAGACCCCAATTGACGCCCAGTTCCTGCAGGTTTTCACTGCTGATGGTCACGATATGCGCCGCCAGCTGCACCTGCGCCAGCGGCAGGTCCAGTTCATTCAGCCACGGCCGGAGCTGCTCCAGCGCGGCCTGCGTATCGCGGATCAGTAACCTGTTGGTGCGTTTATCCACGGTGACGCTACCCCGCTCAGTCATTAACACGCCGCGCTGGGCCTGAACGCTTGAAGCCACCTCGGCGGCATCGGCGTGCTGCAAGGCAACGGAAAGATTCTGCAACGGCCGGGTCTGCATCTGTCGGTCGAGGCGCTCTTCTTCTTGCAGCTGCAATTCGTCAAGGCGGGCGGCGGGATAAACCAGTAAAACATTGCCTTCCTGCGCCATGGTAAGCTGCCCCATATGCAAAACAATATCCAGCGCCTGCCGCCAGGGAACCTCCGCCAGCCGCAAACTGAGTTTCCCCTCCACGCCCGGCGCCACCACCAGATTCAACTGCCGGTGGTCCGCCAACGCCTGCAATATGCGGGCGATGGGCGACGCCTCGAAGGCGATGGATACCGGCTCCCTATGCTGCGCCGACGCCAAGGCGCTGACCCAAAAAAGTACCAACGAGACGGCGATTTTTTGCACTGATGGATACGTCATAACATTCCTTGTCTCAGAGAGCCGCCGATTTATTTTCTTTTCATTTTCCATCGCTGCGCTTGGCGTTACGGCTCGGTCGGCGCGGCCGGGGCCGCTTCCCGCGGGATAACGAAAGGCGACGGCAGGGAAATCTCCGCCGACGATCCGTCACAGCGCCCGGCGCCAGCGATCGCCGTCAGCGCGGCGCCTGACTTATCCAGGCGGCTGACCCGCCAGTCGCCCGGCGCGATCACCCCGTCCGGCACGACTCTCTGCCATTGGCTTTCCGAGCGGGCCAACCATCCCACCCATCGCTCGCCGGAACCAATAACGCCTTTTAGCCGCCACTGTTGCAGTGCCTCCATCCGGGTACAGCCTTCCGCCGATAGCGGATGAAACGGATCGCGATCGACGTTCGCGGCCTCTCCCGGCACGGCGCGGCACAGGGTGATAACAACCAGCGCTGCAAAGGTTCCCACTGCGATGCTATTCAACGCCGTCCCTCCGCTCGGCCGGCGGCTTCATTAATGACATTTCAATATGCAGCCCTTCCTGCGCGGACTTCATGGTCAGTTGTTCAATGCGTAACACATGAGGTAGCGCGATAAATTGACGCAGCACCTGCAAAACGCCGCGATAATCGGCGCGAAACGTTAATAACCACACCGACCGATCGGCGGGATCCGGCGCCGGCTGCAAGGAAAGCAGCACGGCGCCGGACTGTGACAGCGGCGCGGCGACCAGTCGCGCCGGCATATCGTCCTGGAATAAACGCCGCTCCGCCTCCCATGCCGCCAGCTGCGTTTGCATGACGGACAGGGCCGGCATCGTCGCCAACTCCTGCCGGATATGGCGTACCGCCAGAGTGTGCTGCGCAAGCTGCCGTTCGATATCGGTTATTTGCCGTTGCTCTTCCCACAGCGTCCACCTCGCTACCGGCAAGGCGAAGGCAAGCAGCGGGATAACCTGCGCCGCCGCCAGTACCCACAGCGGTTTACTTATCCAGGCTGCCCAGCCGGGCATCGAATCAGTCATCGCGCCTCCCGTCGCGCCGGAGGCCGACGGGCGCCCAATCCGCCCGCAGGGAAAAGCGCAGTAGCGAACGCTCGTTCTGCTGCCTTGACGCCTGCAGAACCCGTACCCGCGCCAGCGCCGGATGACGACCCAGCGAACGGTTTAAATCGACGATATCGCCATAGCTTTCACTCAGCCCGGAGATCACCAGACGTTCGCCCCGATCGACGACATCGGTCAGCCAGAGACGCCGGGGCATCATCGATGCCATCTGTTCCAGCAGCTTCAGGTAGCGCTGGTTATGCCGCATTGCGGCGGCATCGGCGTCGCGCTGCGCCTGATAATCCCGCAGCTTGTCCCACGTCTGGCGGTTTTGCCGATACTGCATCGTCAATTGCCGCTGCTGCGCCGACATATCGCTCAGCTGATGTTGCAACATCAGGCGCTGCTGCTGCCAAACCCGGTAGACCCCGCCGAGGGTTAGCGCGATCAGCGCCAGCTGCAGCAACAATAACATCAGCCAGTTGCGCGCCCGCCGGCGCAAGCGCCGTTTACGCCAGGGCAGAAGATTCACCAGCAGCATGTTCAGCTATCCTCAGGGCGCAAAGCCAACCCGCCGGCGATAACGAATGCCGGTGGAAAATCAGGTAAAGGCGGTTGCATCTGGTCAAACGCGGTCAACGGAGACCAGGGGATCAGCACGTCCGGCCGGTTGCCGGCTAATTCCGGCAAGGTGCTGCTGTAATAGACCGCATCATGGGGTGCCTGGGGATAGCGGGTACTTACCAACGAAAAAATATCCCCGTCGGGGGGCAATTCATCGGCATGTATTACGCCGAACTGAAAGGCATGGCTCAGCGGCGATACCCATAGCCAGCCGTCCGCCAGCCGATGCAGCAATAAAAAGCGATGCTCCAGCCCCGCCGACCGCGCCATACAGCGAATGGCGCAGGTTGAAACCTCGACGACGTCGGGATGCAAATCCGCCGTGCGCAGACATTCAAGCCAGCTATGCAACTCCGGCCGCCGCGCGGCGGTAATCAGTAAAGAACCCGGCGTATGCGGATCCTGCCGATAGTCTATCGACAATAAATCACTGCTGACCGGCAGCTTGCGGGCGGCCATGGCCTGTATGTATTCGTTACGCTCCGGCTCCTGCAACCGGCTGTCCGGCGCCGGCAAATACTGCTGCAATACCCGCTGCGCGGGAAACCCCACCCGCAGTGAAATATGGCGGGGCAATAGTCTGCGCCATTGCAGCAAGGTCTCACAAAGCGCCGCGGTATGGTGTAGACTACCCGCGCGCAACGTGTCGTCCGGCAGCGGAAACTGCCACCAGCAGCGCAGCTGCCAGCCGTGGCGACGGCGCTGGACCGCCAGCGCGCGCATAAACCCGTTTTGTATATCTAATCCAACCCGCCAGATGTGATAAGCCATGTTCAACCCAATTTCCTTGTCAAAGAACGTATCCACAGAACAGGCTTACCTTTATACTAGCGCGCGATTGTTTATAAACTGTCCAAACGCTACTGAATGGAAAATCTCAGGTGAAGTTCGTAAAGTATTTATTTATCCTTGCAGTGACTTGCATCCTGCTGGGAGCCGCCTCGATATATGGTCTGTACCGCTATATCGAACCTCAATTGCCCGATGTCGCCACGCTGAAAGACATTCGGCTGCAAACGCCGATGCAGGTATACAGCACCGATGGCGAACTGATCGCGCAATTTGGCGAACATCGCCGCATCCCGTTGAAACTGGATCAAATTCCCCCGGTGCTGGTGCATGCGTTTATCGCCACCGAAGACAGCCGCTTCTATGAGCACCACGGCGTCGATCCGGTGGGAATTATCCGCGCCGCGTCTATTGCGTTAACCTCCGGTCATGCCTCACAGGGCGCCAGCACCATTACGCAACAGCTTGCCAGAAACTTTTTCCTTAGCCCGGAACGCACCCTGATCCGTAAAATCAAGGAAGTCTTTCTGGCTATCCGCATTGAGCAACTGCTCACCAAAGATGAAATTCTCGAGCTCTATCTGAACAAGATCTATCTCGGCTATCGCTCTTACGGCGTCGGAGCGGCCGCCCACGTCTATTTCGGCCGCCCGGTCGATCAGCTTACGCTGAGCGAAATGGCGATGATCGCCGGTTTGCCGAAGGCCCCTTCCACCTTTAACCCGCTCTACTCCTATGACCGCGCGATCGCCCGGCGCAACGTGGTTCTGGCGCGGATGCGGGATGAGAACTACATCACCCAGGCGCAATATGACGCCGCGCGCGGTGAAAAACTGGTGGCCGACTACCATGCGCCGCGCATTGCGTTTTCCGCGCCCTATGTGGCGGAAATGGTGCGTCAGGAAATGATCAAGCGTTACGGCGACGATGCCTATAACGACGGCTATAAGGTCTATACCACCATCACCCGCAAACTGCAGTTGGCCGCCCAGGACGCCCTGCGCAATAACGTGCTGGCGTACGATATGCGCCACGGCTATCGCGGCCCCGCCGACGTATTGTGGAAAGTAGGCGAAGGCGCCTGGGATCGCGACAAAATCGTCGCCGCGCTGAAAAGCCTGCCGGTCTACGGGCCGCTGTTTCCGGCGGTCATTACCGGCGCCAGCGCCGATCAGGCGGTTGCGGTGATGGCCGACGGCAGCAATATTTCCCTGCCGATGGCCGGTATGCGCTGGGCGCGGCCGTATCGCTCCGATACCCAGCAGGGCCCGACGCCCAAACGGGTCACCGATGTGGTTCAGGTCGGTCAGCAGGTGTGGGTGCGTCAGGTGGAAAACGACTGGTGGCTCGCCCAGGTGCCGAACGTCAACTCGGCGCTGGTGTCGATGAATCCGAATAACGGCGCCATCGAAGCGCTGGTGGGCGGTTTCGACTTTAACCACAGCAAGTTTAACCGCGTCACCCAGGCGCTGCGCCAGATTGGCTCCAACATCAAGCCGTTTCTGTATACGGCGGCCATGGATAAAGGCCTGACGCTGGCCACCATCCTCAATGACGTCCCCATTACCCGTTGGGACGCCGGCGCCGGTTCGGACTGGCGGCCGAAAAACTCGCCGGCCACCTATGACGGCCCGATCCGTTTGCGCCAGGGGCTGGGACAATCCAAAAACGTGGTGATGGTGCGCGCCATGCGCGCCATGGGCGTGGACTATGCCGCCGAATATATGCGGCGTTTCGGCTTCCCTGAACAGAACATCGTGCATACCGAATCGCTGGCGCTGGGCGCCGCGTCCTTTACGCCGCTGCAGGTGGTTCGCGGTTACGCGGTGATGTCCAACGGCGGCTATCTGGTCGATCCCTATTTTATTACCAGAATAGAGAGCGAAGCGGGCGGCACCGTATTCACCGCCACCCCCAAAGTGGTGTGCGATACCTGCAATCTGCCGCTGGTGTACGGTGAAACCCGGCGCTCGCCGGTGCTGGCCGTCAACAATGCGGAAGACGTCGCCACCTCGCGGGAAAATCCGCCGCAGGGCGCGCTGCCCATGCCGCAGCTGGAGCCGGTTACGCCCGAGGAGGCGCGGCAAAGCACCGCTCAGCCTTACGCGCCGCACGTTATCAGTACCCCGCTGGCCTTCCTGATTAAAGATGCGCTTAACAGCAACGTCTTCGGGGAACCGGGCTGGATGGGGACGGGCTGGCGCGCGGGCCGCGAGTTGAAACGCCGCGATATCGGCGGTAAAACCGGCACCACCAACAGCTCCAAAGACGCCTGGTTCTCGGGCTATGGCCCTAACCTTGTCACCTCTGTGTGGATCGGCTTCGACGATCACCGGCGGACGCTGGGCGCCAGCAGCGCCTCCGGCGTCATCAAGGACCAGATTTCAGGCTACGAAGGCGGCGCGAAATCCGCACAGCCGGCCTGGGATGAGTTTATGAAGGTCGCGCTGGACGGCGTTCCCGAACAGCCGCTGACGCCGCCGCCCGGCATCGTCAGCGTGACCATCGACCGCAACAGCGGCAAACTGTCCAACGGCGGCGGCAACAGCCGTTCCGAATACTTTATTGAAGGCACGCAGCCGACCGAGTACGAAGTGCATGAAGCCGGCACCACACTGATGGATAACGGGAAAAGCGAAGAGCTGTTCTGATAGCGCGGCCGAGGCCTGAGTACGCAAAAGGCGCCAAAATCGGCGCCTTTTTGTTTATCTCACGCGCATCAACGCGCCGCGCGGTTCAGCCAATCCTGAGTCAGAAATAGCGCGCTGACGTTACGCGCTTCGCGGAAATCCGGCTCCTGTAGCAGCGTCATCATATCGCTCAGCGGCCAGCGCACTTTCGGCATCGGCTCCGGCTCATCGCCCTCAAGGCTTTGCGGATACAGCCCGCGCGCCACCACGATATTCATCTGGCTGGAAAAGTAGGAGGGCGCCATCGTCAAGGTGGCCAACAGATCCATCTGCCGTGCGCCGAATCCCGCCTCCTCCATCAGCTCGCGGTTGGCGGCTTCGAATACCGTCTCGCCGGGGTCGATCAATCCTTTGGGAAAGCCAAGCTCGTATTGTTCGATACCGACCGCGTACTCGCGGATAAGCAGTAGGTCATCATCGATGATAGGCACGATCATCACGGCTTCCCGCCCGGTCGGACGCATGCGCTCATAAACCCGGCGGGCGCCGTTACTGAACTCCAGATCGATGGATTCGACGTTGAACAAGCGCGAACAGGCAACCGTTTCTACCTTGAGTATTTTAGGTTTCTGCAGGTTATGACTCATAATGGCCCCATAGAGAAATTACGACCGCAGCGACACTTAGCCCAACCCGAACGATCGGTCATATTTACCTTTACCCTAGATGCCGATGTATCGCGGAATGAAAAGCGATCGTTAATATTCTTTTTGATATTGCTCATATTGTGCGTTAACAGTGGTCTTCGCTGCAACTATCACGATTATGAATTTACTTTTTTATAACATAATACACACCTTTCCGCTGTTGAAATAAAAAAACGTCGCTGGCGACGGCCCGTTGTAAAAATAAAAAGTCAATGACTTGCCAAAAAATCGGATTAACCTCATTTTAGGTACTCTTGCCGATTGCTACTATTGTCGCCTTGCGTGGGTAACCGCCGTTATTTTTAGCTATTAATTTAATAAGATCAGGCCGTACGGGTTATTCTCGATTGGGTAAGTTGATTAAAATTCGGCAAAAACAAGGAGTAGGTCACGTTGGGATGGAGATGACATGAGCACAATATTTATCCTATTGGCTATATTGCTCGCCTGTCTGATCGCTGTCGGAAGTATCATTGACTACCGTATGCGCCGGCGCCTGCCTTTCGTCAAACCCTTACCGGTAAAACAATCATCGTTTCGTCAACTGACGGATGAAGAGCGCATCGCCGTTGAGCACTACCTTGCTCAGGAAAACAGTCAGAAAACAACGCCGCTCGACACCCCTACGTCCTCCCCCAGGCTACCCCGCTCACTGCAAAGCAGTCGGGTATATCCGCTGACGCATACCATTACGCGTTACGGCCTGAGCACCGACTCGCAGCATAAGTGGCGATACTATATCGATACGCAGGAAATTCACCTGCCCCCTTGCTGGGAACAGTATATTACTGAAAACAATACCGTTGAGCTGATTAAGACCCGCTCGATTCCGCTGGTTATTTCCCTTAACGGGCACTCATTGGTGGAGTGCATCGCCAACGGTCAGATGAGTTCCGCCCCGGAAATTCCGCCGCCCAATGCCGCCATCCATCATGAAGAGCATGAACACGCCGAGCTGGTGACCATTCGCAAGGAGACCAGTGAAGAGCATGCCATACACCACTCGGCGGGGCTGAAAGAAGCCGCCGTGCTGTGTCTGGCATTCCTGCTGCTGTTAATCAGTCTCAACAGCCCGGTCGCGCTGCTTCCCTGGCTGACCGGCACGGCGGTGCTGCTCGCCGGCTGGAGCGTCTGGCAGCTTTTCCGCTCCCCCTCGGAGCAGGAACTGCGCGATGTTCATTGCCTCCACGGCACGCCGCAAGGTCTCGGCCTTTTTGGCGAATCCAACCAGGGGCAGCTCAGCAACGTCTCTTTGGGGAATATCGATCTTATCTATCCTCCCCACTGGCAACCTTATATCACCCATGATTTGGGAAGAAAAACGGATGTCGATATCTATCTTAACCGGCAGGTTATCCGTCAGGGCGAGCACCTTTCGCTACACGACGAAGTCAAAAACTTCCCCCTCCAACGCTGGGGTAAAAATCTGTTATTGGCGTCGGGTTCGCTGCTCTGCCTGATTTTTCTATTGACCTACGTCCCGCTTGGACTGCCGTTAAAGCTCAGCATGGCCTGGCTACAGGGCGCACAAAATATTCAGGTCGCCCAGGTTGACGAGTTGGAAAAAATAGCGCTCAAAATCGGCGATACGCTGCAGGTGCAAGGCACCGGAATGTGTTATGTCCCGACCCGGGTTTATCCCGCGGGCTACGTTTCCGCCTATGCCCCTTTTGACTGCTCGGCGATTTACTGGAATAAGGCGGAGCCTTTACCCTTGCCGGAATCCGATACCATTGAAAAAACCTCGGCATTGCTTAAAGCGGTGAACAACCAGCTGCACCCGCAGACCGATAAAGAGGGGATGGTTAACTCGCAGCTAGCTTCCGCCATTCAAAAATCAGGGATGATTCTGCTGAATAATTTCTCCGATATCGTGTTGAAAACCCAGGCGCTTTGTGAAAATGAAGGCGACTGTATCCGGCTGAAAAACGCCCTGGTCAATCTGGGCAACGTGAAAAACTGGGACGAACTGGTAAAACGCGCCTCTTCAGGATCGCTCAGAGGCATGAACGTGCTGTTGCGCCCGGTGAGCGCCGAAGCGCTGGAATCCATCGTCAACAGCGCCACCGACTTTTTCTTCTATCGGGAAATCAACAGCGCCGCGGACTTACTCAATAGCCCCCCGCCCGGCGGCTTTTTAATTCGCAGCGACGAAGGTCGCCAGCTCGTCGGCCACCCTTTGCCGCCCACGCCGCTGAATGAATACCGGCCAGCGGATCAATGGCAGGAACTGCAGCGGTTATCATCCACGCTGCTGCACACGCCGTTTAACGCCTCGGGCGTCATCACCCACCTCAGTAAAGACGCCAACGGCACTCAACATATCAGCCTGCACAGCGAACCGGACGTGATTACCCTGTGGCGTTATCTTGGCAGTTGCCTGCTGCTGCTGCTCTTCTCCGCCACGCTGGTTACCAACGCCGCGCTGCTGGTAAGCAAAATACGCCAAAGCAAACAGCGGATAACCCATATTCAGCGCTATTACGCCACACGTTTCGGCGGCGGCGGATCCCCGGCATTCCTGACGGACAAGCGCACGCGCCGGTTCTGATCATCGTGAAACGGCGCATTGTTATGTTATTCTGACCGCGCCGCCGTATTTATCCGCTCACCCAAAGCCGCCTGTATCGTCCGGCTGCGTTCTGTATCTGGAGTACCTATGAGCCCCCGTTTTAACTGGCATGAAATCGACACCGTTCTATTGGATATGGACGGCACGCTGCTGGATCTGGCTTTTGATAACTACTTCTGGCTGCAATTGGTGCCGCAGTCGCTCAGCGATAAACGCGGCATCAGCCTTGAACAGGCCCAGCGGCTTATTGCGGCGGAGTACCGGGCGGTGCAGCACACGCTCAACTGGTACTGTTTCGACTACTGGAGCGCAAGACTGGATCTGGATATTTACCAGATGACCACGGATATCGGCGAGCGCGCCCGGCTGCGTGAAGACAGCGCGCCGTTTCTGGCCGCCCTGCGCGACGGCGGCAAACGAACCATTCTGCTGACCAACGCCCACCCGCACAGCCTGGCGGTGAAAATCGCCCATACCGGATTAGACCGGCACCTTGATTTATTGCTTTCCACCCATACTTATGGGTATCCGAAAGAAGATCCGCTGTTATGGCGGGCCGTGCAGCGCCAAACGGGATTTGACCCCGCCAGAACGCTGTTTATCGATGATAGCGAACCGATTCTGGACGCCGCCAAAAATTTCGGCATACGCTATTGTCTGGGCGTCAGTAATCCTGATTCCGGCCAGCAGGAAAAAGCATTCCGCCAGCACCCGTCGATGAATAACTATCTCGGGCTGCTGCCGGCGCTGCGTCAGTCGGTTAAGCAGGAGAATTGATGATGAAAAGCAGCGAAAATTTCGGCGACGCCATCCGCCTGGACAAGTGGCTGTGGGCCGCCCGTTTCTATAAAACCCGGGCGATCGCCCGCGAAATGGTCGACGGCGGCAAAGTTCACTACAACGGCCAGCGCAGCAAGCCCAGCAAACTGGTTGAGCTGAATGCCGCAATCAAGTTACGCCAGGGGAACGACGAGCGCACCGTGATTGTTAGCGCGCTCAGCGGCCAGCGCAGAAGCGCCGCGGAAGCGCAGGCGCTGTATCGGGAAACCGCCGAGAGTATCGAGAAACGGGAAAAGCTGGCGCTGACGCGCAAAATGAATGCGCTGACCATGCCGCACCCGGATCGTCGTCCGGATAAGAAAGAACGACGGGATCTGATTAAATTTAAATACAGCGATCGGGAATAACCTGGCGCCACAGCGAGAGAAAACCATGTCCACCCATGACCAGCTACATCGTTACCTGTTTGAAAATCATGCCGTCCGCGGCGAGTTGGCGACGGTCAGCGATACCTATCAACATATTCTGGCCAATCATGACTACCCGCTTGCGGTACAAACCCTGCTGGGAGAAATGCTGGTGGCGACCAGCCTGTTAACGGCGACGTTAAAGTTCAGCGGCGATATTACCGTTCAGCTGCAGGGAGACGGCGCGCTGAAACTGGCGGTGATTAACGGCAACCATCAGCAGCAAATGCGCGGCGTCGCCCGTCTGCAGGGTGAAATCGCCCCGGACAGCTCGCTGAAGGAGATGGTGGGCAACGGCTATCTGGTCATCACCATTACGCCGACCGAAGGCGAGCGCTATCAGGGCGTGGTGGGGTTAGAGGGCGAAACGCTCGCCGACTGCCTGGAAAACTATTTCCTGCAATCCGAACAGCTCCCCACCCGGTTATTTATCCGTACCGGCGAACAGGACGGCCGCCGGGCCGCGGCGGGCATGCTGTTGCAGGTGCTGCCCGCGCAGGACGCCGCCCGCGATGATTTCGACCATCTGGCCCAGCTCACCGCCACCGTCAAAGAGGAAGAGCTGTTTGCCCTGCCGGCAAACGAGGTGCTCTACCGCCTCTACCATCAGGAGCAGGTGACGGTATATGAGCCGCAGGCGGTCTCTTTCCAGTGCCACTGCTCGCGCGAGCGCTGCGCCGGCGCGTTAATGACCCTGCCGGAACAGGAAGTGAATGACATGCTGCAGCAGGACGGCGAGATCGATATGCACTGTGATTACTGCGGCAATCACTACCTTTTCAACGCCGATGACATACGGGCGCTAAAACAGGGCTCAGCGACTCATCTTCTCCATTGATTCTTGCACGGGTACTTTATGTACCCGTTCCTCCCAAACTGAACTGTATAAAAAACAACCACATCTGATTTTTCAACCCGCAATATTGGCAAAGTTATTAAAAAATTTATTTAATTTTATGATTACTCTCGCGGTTAAAATAAGCTCACAGCATACAATGCTTGTTAGTTGAAATATAACAATTGAGGAGTAGTACATGCCGATTAAAGGTGTTTCACCACAAGCCCTCGCGGCTTATGGAATCCAGAACGTCCGCGATATTGTCTACAATCCCAGCTATGAATTACTTTTTGAAGAAGAAATATCCCCTACCCTACAAGGCTATGAACGAGGTATAGAAACCAACCTGGGCGCGGTTGCCGTCGATACCGGCATTTTTACCGGCCGCTCGCCGAAAGATAAATACATCGTCCGCGATGACGTAACGCGCGACACCGTATGGTGGTCCGATCAGGGGAACGGCAAAAATGATAACCATCCCCTGAGCCAGGAAATCTGGACGCATCTCAAGCAGCTGGTCACGACACAGCTGTCCGATAAACGGCTGTTTATCGTCGACGCCTTCTGCGGCGCCAACCCCGACAGCCGGCTGAAGGTTCGATTTATCACCGAGGTCGCCTGGCAGGCGCACTTCGTGAAAAACATGTTTATCCGCCCCAGCGATGAGGAATTACAGGATTTCGAACCTGATTTCATCGTGATGAACGGCGCCAAATGCACCAATCCGCAGTGGCGGGAACAGGGGCTGAACTCCGAGAACTTCGTGGCGTTCAACCTGACGGAACGTATCCAGCTGATCGGCGGCACCTGGTACGGCGGAGAAATGAAAAAGGGGATATTCTCCATTATGAACTACCTGCTGCCGCTGAAAGGCATCGCCTCCATGCACTGTTCGGCGAACGTCGGCGAGGACGGCGATGTGGCGGTGTTCTTCGGCCTTTCCGGCACCGGGAAAACCACTCTGTCGACCGACCCGAAACGCCAGCTGATCGGCGATGACGAGCACGGCTGGGATGACGACGGCGTATTCAACTTCGAAGGCGGTTGCTACGCCAAAACCATCAAGCTGTCCAAAGAGGCGGAGCCGGATATCTACGGCGCCATCAAACGGGATGCGCTGCTGGAAAACGTCACCGTGCTGGCGGACGGCAGCATCGATTTCAACGACGGTTCGAAAACCGAAAACACCCGCGTTTCCTACCCGATCTACCACATTCACAATATCGTCAAACCGGTTTCCAAAGCCGGACACGCCACCAAGGTGATTTTCCTGACGGCCGACGCCTTCGGCGTGTTGCCGCCGGTATCGCGCCTGACGTCGGATCAGACGCAGTACCATTTCCTCTCCGGCTTCACCGCCAAACTGGCGGGCACCGAGCGCGGCA
Source organism: Brenneria tiliae (assembly GCF_023347575.1). NCBI lineage: Bacteria > Pseudomonadati > Pseudomonadota > Gammaproteobacteria > Enterobacterales > Pectobacteriaceae > Brenneria > Brenneria tiliae. Next base: position 85,489 of record NZ_JAKPCB010000096.1, read on the forward strand.
TCACCGAGCCCACGCCCACCTTCTCCGCCTGCTTTGGCGCCGCCTTTCTGACCCTGCATCCCACGCAGTACGCCGAGGTGCTGGTGAAGCGCATGCAGGCGGCGGGCGCTCAGGCTTATCTGGTCAACACCGGCTGGAACGGCAGCGGGAAACGTATCTCCATCAAGGATACGCGCGGCATTATCGACGCCATTCTGAACGGCAGCATCGAGGACGCGGAAACGCAGACGCTGCCGATCTTCGATCTGGAGATCCCCAGATCGTTGCCCGGCGTCGATAGCGCGATCCTCGATCCGCGCGATACCTACGCCGATCGGGCGCAATGGCAGGAGAAGGCGGAAGATCTGGCGCGGCGTTTTATCGCCAACTTTGATAAATACACCGATGCGCCGGCCGGCGCCGCGCTGGTTAAGGCAGGTCCGAAGCTGTAAGGGTTTGTAAGGGGTCGATAGTGCACGCCTTTTGCCAGCACTGTCGTCCCTTACATCACTGTTATCCCTTAGCATTACTGTCGTCCCTTAGCATCACCGTCATCTCTGACCATTACCGTCATCTCTGACCATTACCGTCATCTCTGACCATTACCGTCATCCCTTAGCATTATCGTCATCCCTTAGCATCACCGTCATCCCTTAGCATCACCGTCATCCCTTAGCATTACCGTCATCCCTTATCATTACCGTCATCCCTTACCATCACTGTCATCTCTTAGCATCACCGTCATCCCTTAGCATTACCGTCATCTCTTACCATTACCGTCATCCCTTAGCATCACTATCATCTCTTACCATTACCGTCATCCCCTTATCATTACCGTCATCCCCTTATCATTACCGTCATCCCCGCGAAAGCGGGGATCTCACGCAACGCCGGGTCGCCGGTAAAAGCAGGTCCCCGCCTACTACCGCGGGGAAGACGGAAGTTGTTGGCGGGGCGACGGAATTTGTCGGCGGGGACGACGGAAGTTGTTGGCGGGACGACGGAAGTTGTTGGCGGGGCGACGGAAGTTGTCGGCGGGAGCGACGGAATTTGTCGGCGGGAACGACGGAAGTTGTTGGTGGAGCGACGGAAGTTGCTGACGGGAGCGACGGAAGTTGTTGGCGGGAGCGACGGAAGTTGTCGGCGGGAGCGATGGATTTTGTTGGTGGGAACGACGGAAGAAGCGCCCTTTAACTCTCTTTTGCCGTCCCGCTCTCGGGCGCGGGGATATCGAACGGCAGCGGCAGATAAGCCCGCACGCACAGCCCGCCGCGCTCGCTGACGCCGACGTTCAGCACCCCGTCATGAGCGTCGATAATGCGCTGGACGATCGCCAGGCCGAGACCGGTGCCGCTGGTGCTGCGCGCGCTGTCGCCGCGTACAAAAGGCTGGAAAAGATGCTTCAGCAGCGCCGGTTCAATACCGCTGCCGTCATCCTCCACCTGAAACCAGGCGCGCTGCAGTTCGCGCCCGGTACTGACCTTTATCCAGCCGTTGCCGTAGCGGGCGGCGTTCACCACCAGATTCAGCGCCGCGCGCTTGATGGATAACGGGCTGACGCGCACCAACAGTTCGCCGCTGGCGAAGTCGCTGTCGATCTGGCGCTCATAGCCACTTTCCGCCGCCACCACTTCGCCCATAATGGCGTTCAGGTCGGCCACTTCCGTCTGCATTTCCTGCCCGGTGCGCAGGTAGTCGATAAACTGTTCGATAATCGCGTTGCACTCTTCAATATCCTTATTGATCGACTCCGCCAGATAGTCATCTTCCTTGCTCATCATTTCCGTCGCCAGGCGAATGCGCGTCAGCGGCGTACGCAGGTCGTGGCTGACCCCCGCCATCAGCAGGGTGCGATCGTCAGCCAGCAGCTTCACGCCGGACGCCATCTGGTTGAACGCCCGGGTGACGGAGCGCACCTCCGAGGCGCCGTACTCGCGCAGCGGCGGCGGAATAATCCCCTTCCCCACCTGCAAGGCGGCATGTTCCAGTTCAACCAACGGGCGATTCTGCACCCGGATAAACAGCCAGGCGCCGCCGATCACCAGCAGCATGATCGCCAGCGTGTAACGAAACAGCGGAGAAAAATCCCCCTGATGGATCTCGGTCAGCGGCACCCGCACCCAGATATCCGGCGACAGCCAGGTTTTCAGCCATACCACCGGGGTATTCTTGCTCACCTCGACCCGCACATCCGTCGGGCCGCCCAGCTGCTGCGCCATCTGCTGGCTGAGAAATTTATAGTGCTGGGCCCAGCGCAGACCGCTCTCCTCCGCCGCCTCATTGGTATATAACGAAATGCCCAGCTCGCGGTAAATCTCGCGCCGGAACGCCGGCGGCACTTCAAGGGTGGAGCCATCCTCCAGTTGCAGGCTGTCGGTCATCAGCATTCTCACCTCGTAGGCCAGCACCTTATTGAACTGCTGCAGACTCGGTAAGATAGCGAAGTTGAGCACCACCAGATAGGTGGTGACCAGGCTGACGAACAACAGCGTGACAATCAGCAGCAGCGTTCGGGCGAACGAACTGCGTGGAGAAAAGCGCCAGCGGATCATGCCTTACTGCCGTCCGGTACAAAGACGTAGCCCAGGCCCCAAACCGTTTGGATATAGCGCGGATGCGCCGGATCTTCTTCCACCATGCGCCGCAGGCGGGAAATCTGCACGTCGATGGAGCGCTCCATGGCGCTGTATTCGCGGCCGCGCGCCAGATTCATCAGTTTGTCGCGCGACAGCGGCTCGCGCGGATGGCTGACCAGCGCTTTAAGCACCGCAAACTCGCCGCTGGTTAACGGCATCGGTTCGTCATCGCGAAACATTTCGCGCGTGCCCAGATTCAGTTTGAATTTGCCAAAAGCGATAATCGCCTCTTCCTGCGACGGCGCCCCCGGCAACTCGTTGGCCTGACGACGCAGCACCGCGCGAATGCGGGCCAGCAGCTCGCGAGGGTTGAACGGCTTGGGAATATAGTCGTCGGCGCCGATTTCCAGACCGACGATACGGTCAACCTCTTCCCCTTTCGCCGTCACCATGATGATCGGCATCGGGTTGCTCTGGCTGCGTAAACGGCGGCAGATAGACAGGCCGTCCTCTCCCGGCAACATCAGATCCAGCACCATCAGGTGAAACGACTCGCGGGTCAGCAGGCGATCCATCTGTTCAGCATTGGCGACGCTGCGCACCTGAAAACCCTGCTCGGTCAGATAACGCTCCAGCAGCGCGCGCAAACGCATGTCGTCGTCCACAACCAGAATTTTATAATTCTCTTGCATTCTCTTTCTCCATAGGCGTGATTGCCGCCGATGCCGCTATTGTTCAGAAACATACGAATTACTGACAGCCGTTTCTGGTGTACATTCCAGGCAAAATTGTTACAAAGCATATTAAAACATGTTTAATCAACCATTTCCTTTATCCGCCTGCGGCAAAATCCGCGCCTTGTTGTAGTGGATTATAAAGACCCGTTAGCCAATAAAACGTCACAGGCTTCATTCTTTAAACAATTGGAGAAGTGGTGAAAGCCCGGCGACGCGCTCGCTGCGCTACGGTTTTACATATTCGATGGTATTGATAAACCACTCGCGCGGGCCGTGCGGGGTATTGACGGTAAACTCGTCGTCGATTTCCTTCTTCAGCAGCGCCCGCGCCATGGGAGAGTCGATCGAAATATACTCTTTATTCTCGCCGTAGATCTCATCCGGTCCGACAATGCGAAAGCGCTTTACCTCGCCCTCCTGGTTTTCGATCTCCACCCAGGCGCCGAAAAACACCTTGCCGTCCTGCTGCGGCGAATAATCGACGATCTTCAGCTCCGTCAGGCATTTCCGCAGGTAGCGCAAGCGGCGATCGATCTGGCGCAGCAAACGTTTGTTGTAAGTGTAGTCCGCGTTCTCGGAACGATCGCCCAGGCTGGCCGCCCAGGAGACGATTTTCGTTATCTCCGGGCGCTTCACGTTCCACAGATGGTCGTGCTCTTCACGCAGTTTGTTGTAACCCTCCCGGGTTATCAGGTTGGTTTTCACGTCTGTAACCTCGCCCGGCATTCACCGTTTGCCGACTCTTTATTACGCAATTTTATAATTCTGGTTAATAATCCGGCAACGGACATAAATGTGTCATTTCCATCCCGTACTTTGAGCCTCGAGAGAGCTATGGAGAACGGTTTATGTTTAGCTTAGACGCCATATTGCAAGATCTTGCCCCTCATCGCCACACTCCGGCCTGGCAGCGTACCTTATTACGCGCCCTGCTGTTCGAAAACAAAATTCAGCAATTTTCTCAACGCTACCCCTATTTAAAAGGCCTGGATCTGGTCGAGCAAATCCTCGATTACTTTAACTTCAGCAGCGAAATGGTCGAGGGCGACGTGGAAAATATCCCCAGCCAGGGGCCGGTGGTGCTGGTCGCCAATCATCCGATCGGCTCGCTGGACGGCCTCGCGCTTTTGCGCACGGTGGCCGGCGTCAGGCCGGATGTGCGCATCGTCGCCAGCCAGCTGCTTTCTTACGTCGAGCCGCTTAAAAATCTGTTTTTTGCGGTCGATAATTTTAATAACCGCACCAAACGCCGGCACATCGCCGCTATCCAGCAACATCTGGCAAACGAAGGCGCCATTATTGTCTTTCCGGCGGGCGAAGTGTCCCGCATCAGCCTGCAGGGCATACGCGACGGCCACTGGCACAGCGGTTTTATCCGTATGGCGGGCAAAGCCCGGGCGCCGGTGGTGCCGATACATATCAGCGGACGCAACAGCGGCCTGTTTTATCTTTCCTCGCTGATGTACCGCCCGCTCTCCACCCTGCTGCTGGTCAGGGAAATGTTTCTCCAGCGGGATCACCGGCTAAAAATCCGCATCGGCGCCCGCATTCCCTATGCCGCCTGGAGCCAGGGAGAGTGGAACGCCGACGATCTGGCCGCCCGCTTCAGGCGCCACGTTTACCGCCTGGGACAGGGCAAACCCGGCTGTTTTCCCGCGGAGAAGCCGATTGCGCTGGGCGAAGACCGCGCGTTGCTGAAACACGCGCTGGCCGCCTGCGAAACGCTGGGCGCCACGCCGGACGGTAAGACAGTCTACCTGTATCGACGCGGCGAGGAAGACTATGTGCCGATCCTGCGCGAGCTGGGACGCCTGCGGGAAATCGCTTTCCGCGCGGTGGGAGAAGGCTCGGGCCAGCGCCGCGATCTGGACGGCTACGACGACGATTACCTGCATCTTATTCTGTGGGATGAGAGCGATCTGGAGATTGTCGGCGCCTATCGTTTTATTCCCACCGCCCGGCAGATAGCGCAAAAAGGCAAAAACGGCCTGTACAGCCACAGCCTGTTCCATTACGGCGAAGAAATGAATCCGATACTGGCCTCCGGCCTGGAGCTGGGGCGCAGTTTTATCCAGCCCAAATACTGGGGCAAACGCGGGCTGGACTATCTCTGGCTGGGGATCGGCGCCTATCTGGCGCGCTATCCGCAATGCCGCTACCTGTTCGGCCCGGTGTCGCTGTCCGGCAGTTTGCCGCCCACGGCGCGAGATTTGCTGGTGGCCTTTTACCGGCTGCATTTTGCGCCCAGCCAGCCGCTGGCCCAGTCGCGCCGTCCTTATCCGGCTTCCCTGCCCGGCGTGCTGCAACAGTTTTCAGGCACCGATTACCAGCGGGATCTGACCCTGCTGAAAAGCATGCTCGGCAATATGGGGTGCGCCATCCCCACGCTGTATAAACAATATTCGGAGATCTGCGAACCCGGCGGCGTACAGTTTATCGACTTCGGCATCGATCCCGATTTCAACAACTGTATCGACGGGCTGGTTTTGGTGGATCTGCAGCAGCTAACGCCTTCCCGGCATCAGCGTTATATTGCGCCGTTTATTGCAGCGGAACGATAATCAGGCCCCTTTGCCGCGCCGCCGGCAATGCTAAAAAATAGATAAGCAAACGCCAAATTCATTGTTTGCCATTAAATTTCCGCGTGTTTGAATCAGCAAAACCGTTATTACCGCGATAATTATTATCTGGTTACTTCACAAGGAAATAAAAATGAAATGGCGCCTTTTCACCGGCTTTTTTTCCGCCGTGGCATTGATGAGCACCCTTAGCGCACACGGGGCGGAAGACGATAAAAAAACGCTGAAGCTGGGCTTTAACCCCGGCCCTTATAAAGAGCAGTTCGCCGAAGGCGTGGCGCCTTATCTGCAGCAAAAAGGATATAACATCGAATACGTTGATTTCAGCGACGGCATTCAGGTTAATCACGCCGTCAATACCGGCGATATCGACGCCAACGTTATGCAGCATCCGGTATACCTTGAATCGGTCAATGTGCGCTTGGGAATTAATAACGTCGGGATTGTACAGGTGCCGACGCCGCCCATGGGCCTCTATTCGCAAAAACACCAACATGCCGACAAACCGCGGCCCGGCACGGTTATCTCCGTTCCCAACCAGCCCTCCAACGAATATCGGGCGGCGCTGTTGCTACAGGATTTAGGCTGGATAAAAATTGCGGACAACGCCGAGCCGGCGACATTTTCGCAGAAACATATTATCGAGAACCCCTACAAGATCGTATTAAAAGAGCTGGACAATGCCCAACAGGTGCGGGCATTGCCGGACGTCGACTACGGCGCCATTCAGGGGAATTTCGCCGTTTCAAGCGGACTCAAGCTTAATTCCGCCCTGCAACTGGAGAATCCGACCCAGGGCTTTATTAATGTCGTCACCGTCGCCGGGAAAAATAAAGACGCGCAGTTTGCCAAGGATATTATCGCCGGCTATCACTCGGCGGAATTTAAAAGCTATATCCAAAGCCATCCGCAGTATGAAGGTTATCTGTTGCCTGATTATTTGAAATAACCCCGGCGCGGAAACTGATGAGTAATAAATAATGATTGAGCTGAGAAACGTAAGTAAAACTTTTCAGCGTAACGGCAGCGGCGTAACCGCGTTGCAGGATATTCATTTACGGATAGAAAAAGGGGATGTTTTCGGCATTATCGGCTATAGCGGCGCGGGAAAAAGCACCCTGCTGCGCATGATCAACGGACTGGAAACGCCCACCGCGGGCGAGGTGCTGATTAACGACGTGTCGCTGAATACCCTGCGTCAGCGTCAGTTAAGCACCCTGAAAAGAGATATCGGCATGATCTTCCAGCACTTCAGTCTGCTAAGGTCGAAAACCGTATTTCACAACGTGGCGATGCCGCTGGTGCTGGCGGGCAAGAGTAAGGCATATATCCGCCAGCGGGTTGCCGAACTGCTGGACTACGTCGGTCTGGGCGATCGCGCCCGCAGCTATCCGAACGAGCTGTCCGGCGGCCAGAAACAGCGCGTCGGCATTGCGCGCGCGCTGGCGATGAACCCGTCGATTCTGCTGTGCGACGAGGCCACGTCGGCGCTTGATCCGCAGACCACCATTCAGATCCTGCTGCTGTTAAAACGCATTAACCGCGAATACAACATTACGGTGGTGCTGATCACCCATGAAATGTCGGTGATCCAAAAGATCTGCAACAAAGTCGCGGTGATGGAGCAAGGCCGGGTAATTGAACAGGGTGCGGTGATTGAGGTATTCGGCCGTCCCGCCCATCCCGCCACGATCAATTTTGTCCGTACGGTGATCCAGGATCGTCTGCCGGACAGCCTGGCGCAAACCCTGCACGCGGAAAGCGGCAAGCTGCTGCGTCTTGAATTTGTCGGGCTTTCGGCCGGCCGGCCGGTGATCTGTAACGCCATCAAAAAATACGACGTGGAGATCACTATTCTGTTTGCCAGCATGTCCGAAGTTCAGGACACCACGCTCGGCTTTATGATGGTGCTGTTAAACGGCGATGATGCGCAGATAACCCAAACCATGGCTTATTTTGCCGCCGCCGGCGTGATTATTCAGGAGCCGTAGCCATGTTTGAAACCGCGATAACCGCCGACCAATTCCTTCTAGCCCTGCACGATACGCTGATCATGGTCAGCGTCTCCCTGGCGCTCGGCTCGCTGCTCGGCGTCCCGCTCGGCATTCTGCTGGTCGTCACCCGTCCCGGCGGGCTGCTGCAAAGCGCCGCGCTGTACCGCATACTGAACCCGCTGGTGAATATTATCCGCTCGCTGCCGTTCATTATCCTGCTGATCGCCATCCTGCCGCTGACCCGGCTGATCGTGAACACCACCATAGGTACGCCGGGGGCCATCGTGCCGCTGATTATCTTTATCGCCCCCTATATCTCCCGCCTGGTGGAAAACTCGCTGCTGGAGGTGGACGAAGGCATTATCGAAGCGGCCAAGGCGATGGGCGCCACGCCGTTGCAGACCATCTGGCACTTTATGCTGCCCGAGGCGCTGTCGTCGCTGATTTTGGCCCTGACCACCGCCACCATCGGCCTGATTGGCGCGACGGCCATGGCCGGCACCGTGGGCGGCGGCGGGATCGGCGATCTGGCGATCACCTACGGCTATCAGCGTTTCGACACCTTCGCCACCGTCACCACCGCGCTGGTGCTGATCGCGCTGGTACAGCTGTTGCAATCGCTGGGAAACCATATCGCCCGGCGGATCCGCCGCGAATAGCCGCCGGGTTATCACCTCGGATCTGGCCGGGGTATCCCGACCATAACAACATCAGTTCACAATTTAGCCGCTCTTATACCGGCCCCGTTTGGCTTAATGCATGTATGCTTTTTTCTGTGTGGTAATCAGAAAGGAGCGAAAAAGTATGAAACAGTCCGTGGCCGCTTTAGTAGCAAAAACCCTGGAAAGCGCCGGCGTAAAACGCATTTGGGGCGTAACCGGGGATTCGCTGAACGGGTTGAGCGATAGCCTGAACCGTATGGGCACCATCGAATGGATGCCGACGCGTCATGAAGAGGTGGCGGCATTCGCCGCCGGCGCCGAAGCGCAAATCAGCGGCGAGCTGGCGGTTTGCGCCGGTTCCTGCGGACCCGGCAACCTGCATTTGATTAACGGCCTGTTTGATTGCCATCGCAATCACGTTCCGGTGCTGGCCATCGCGGCGCATATTCCTTCCAGTGAAATCGGCAGCAACTACTTCCAGGAAACCCATCCGCAGGAACTGTTTCGCGAATGCAGCCACTACTGCGAGCTGGTTTCCAATCCGCAACAGCTCCCCCAGGTATTGGGTATAGCGATGCGCAAGGCGATTCTCAATCGCGGCGTTTCCGTGGTGGTGCTACCCGGCGATATCGCGCTGCAACCCGCGCCGGAAGAGGCGACGTCGGACTGGTATCCACCGCAGCATCCCCTGGTTCAGCCCAACGACGGCGAGATGCGCAAGCTGGCCGACCTGCTGAATAAGGCCAAAAACATTACGCTGATGTGCGGCAGCGGCTGCGCGGGCGCCCATGATGAAGTGGTGCAATTGGCCGCCGCGCTGAAAGCGCCGGTGGTCCACGCGCTGCGCGGCAAAGAACATATTGAATATGACAACCCGTACAGCGTCGGCATGACCGGCCTGATCGGCTTCTCATCCGGCTACCACGCCATGATGAACGCCGATACGCTGGTGCTGCTGGGCACGCAGTTCCCTTACCGCGCCTTCTACCCGGCCGACGCCACCATCGTGCAGATCGATATCAACCCCGGCAGCCTCGGTTCGCACTGCCATGTGGATATGGCGCTGATGGGGGATATCAAATCCACGCTGAGCGCGCTGCTGCCGCAGTTAGAGGTAAAAGCCGATCGCAAATTCCTCGACAAGGCATTAGAGCACTACGCCGATGCGCGTAAAGGGCTCGACGATCTGGCGACCGCCAACGATAAACAGGCGATCCACCCGCAGTATCTTGCGCAGCAAATCAGCCGCTACGCCAGCGAGGATGCGATCTTTACCTGCGACGTGGGAACGCCGACCGTATGGGCCGCGCGCTATCTGAAAATGAACGGTAAACGCCGCCTGATCGGCTCGTTCAGCCACGGTTCAATGGCCAACGCCATGCCGCAGGCGCTGGGGGCGCAGGCGACCGATCGCCAGCGTCAGGTTATTTCGCTGAGCGGCGACGGCGGGTTCAGCATGCTGATGGGCGATTTTCTGTCGGTCGCCCAGCTCAGGCTGCCGGTGAAAATCGTGGTGTTTAACAACAGCGTGCTGGGCTTTGTCGCCATGGAGATGAAGGCCGGCGGCTATCTGACAGACGGCACCGAGTTGAAAAACCCTGACTTTGCCGCTATCGCCAACGCCTGCGGCGTGAAAGGCATCCGGGTGGAAAAAGCCTCCGAACTGAACGCCGCGTTGGAAGAGGCCTTTGCCTTCGACGGCCCGGTGTTGCTCGACGTCATCACCGCCACCGAAGAGCTGGCGATGCCGCCGCAGATCAAGCTGGATCAGGCAAAGGGCTTTAGTCTTTACATGCTGCGCGCCATTATCAACGGACGCGGCGATGAAGTGATTGAGCTGGCGAAAACCAACTGGCTGCGTTAACACCGCATCGGAGCCGCTCGCCCGAGCGGCGGATTCAACCTATAAATCGGCCGCTCAGGGCGTCAACCACGCTTCCCGGCGTTATTTATCCTGCCGGGAAACATAGTCCCGGCGGGGCTGCCCGGTGTAAACCTGACGCGGACGATAGATCCTGAGCTCCTGCCCATGCATTTCATTCCAGTGCGCAATCCAGCCCACGGTGCGGCCGACCGCGGAGATCACCGTAAACATGGATGACGGCAGCCCCATCGCCTTCAGGATCACCGCGGTGTAAAAATCGGCGCTGGGATACAGTTTATGCTCCAGGAAATAGGGATCGGTAATGGCGATATGCTCCAGCTCGACGGCGACCTGCAGCAGGCTGTCTTCCATCCCCAGTTCGCTGAGTACTTCATGGCAGGTTTTGCGCAGGATGGCGGCGCGCGGATCGAAATGGTGATAGATCGAATTACCGAAGCCCATCAGCCGCAGCGAGCTGCGATTATCCTTGGCGCGCCGTAAAAATTCGGGAATGCGATCGACCGTTTTGATCTCTTCCAGCATACGCATACAGGCTTCGTTGGCGCCCCCGTGCAACGGCCCCCACATCGAGGACAGCCCCGCCGCGATGCAGGCGAAGGGATTGGCGCCGGACGAGCCGGAAGCCCGGACCGCCATGGTGGACGGACACTGGCCGTGGTCGGCGTGCAGAATCAGAATCCGGTTCATCGCCCTTTCCAGCACCGGATTCACTTCATATTTTTCCGCCGGCACCGCAAACAGCATATGCAGGAAATTACCGGTATAGGAAAGCGCATTTCGCGGGTAAACCGAGGGCTGTTCAATCGTATATTTGTAACACATCGCCGCCAGCGTCGGCATTTTCGACAGCAGCCGCACCGCGGCCAGCTCGCGGTGTTCGGCGTTATCAATATCCAGCACGTCATGGTAGAAGGCCGCCAGCGCCCCGACGACCGCGCACATCAGCGCCATGGGATGGGCGTCGCGCCGAAAGCCGCTGAACATCCGGCCGATCTGCTCATGCACCAGGGTATGGCGGGTAATGGTATTGGCGAAGCTGGCGTATTCGTCCCTGGAGGGCGCCTCGCCGTGCAGGAGAATAAAACAGACTTCGGTAAAATCGCATTTATCCGCCAGTTGCTCGACGGGAAAACCGCGGTGCAACAGCACGCTGTTGGCGGCGTCAATGTAGGTAATCGCCGATTCGCATCCCGCCGTATTGGCAAAGCCGGGATCGTAGCTGTATAGATCCTGAGCGCCGAGCGGGCGGATATCCAGCGCATCCTTTCCCATCACCCCCGACCGAATATCCAGCGTGATATTTTCCTGCCCGTCGCGTACAAGGGCGGCCTTTCTTACTGTCATTGATGCTCTCCTGACCCAATTGCTACTGGTGGTGGCTATTTTATGGCTATGGTCGCCCGCCGTCGCCGAACAACTTCCCCATGCTTATTTAATACGCTAAAAACGCCGCGCGGTGATCACAATCTTATCTAAAATTGATGCAGATAAAGTTTACCCTACCCCGGTAACCGTTTTTTTACCATGCCGCCGCGGCGATAGCCGTCTTCCCCCGACGGGTACGGCTGGCATTTTTTGTTATCAAACCGTATAACTGTCCTCCAGTTGTTTAACCCATTAATTGATGACTATCGATATCAGACCTATGAATGATTCATTAAGCCAGATTATCGCCGGCGAACTGCAGGCGCGTACGGAGCAAGTGGACGCCGCCGTTCGCCTGCTGGACGAAGGCAACACCGTCCCTTTTATCGCCCGATACCGCAAGGAAGTGACCGGCGGGCTGGATGATACGCAGCTGCGCCAGTTGGAAACCCGCCTGGGTTACCTGCGCGAACTGGACGATCGGCGCCAGACTATTCTGAAATCCATCGACGAACAGGGAAAACTGACCGATCAGCTCGCCGCTGCCATTAACGGCACGCTGAGTAAGACCGAGCTGGAAGATCTCTATCTGCCGTACAAGCCCAAGCGGCGCACCCGCGGCCAGATCGCCATCGAGGCCGGCCTCGAACCGCTGGCGGACAGCCTGTGGCGGGATCCGGCTCAGGAGCCGGAACGGGCGGCGCAGGCTTATATCGACGCCGATAAAGGCGTGGCGGACGTGAAAGCGGCGCTGGACGGCGCGCGTTATATTCTGATGGAGCGCTTTGCGGAAGACGCGGCGCTGCTGGCGAAAGTGCGCCACTATCTGTGGAAGAACGCCCACCTGGTTTCCCGCGTGGTGGAAGGGAAAGAGGAGCAAGGGGCGAAGTTTCGCGACTATTTCGACCATCATGAGCCGATTGCCCAGGTGCCCTCCCACCGGGCGCTGGCGATGTTCCGCGGTCGCAACGAAGGGATATTGCAGCTGTCGCTCAATGCCGATCCGCAGTTTGAGGAAGCGCCGCGCGAAAGCTACTGCGAGCAGATTATTATCGACCATCTGAACCTGCGGCTGGGCGACGCGCCGGCGGACGGCTGGCGGCGGGCGGTGATTAACTGGACCTGGCGCATCAAGGTGCTGCTGCACCTGGAAACCGAGCTGATGGGCAGCGTGCGGGAAAAAGCGGAAGACGAGGCGATCAACGTCTTCGCCCGCAATATGCACGACCTACTGATGGCGGCGCCGGCGGGCATGCGCGCCACCATGGGGCTGGACCCCGGCCTGCGCACCGGGGTGAAAGTGGCGGTGGTGGACGCCACCGGCAAGCTGGTGGCCACCGATACCATTTATCCGCATACCGGCCAGGCGGCCAAAGCCGCGGCTATCGTCGCCGCGCTGTGCATCAAGCATCAGGTGGAGCTGGTGGCCATCGGCAACGGCACCGCCTCGCGGGAGACCGAACGCTTCTTCCTCGATACCCAAAAACAGTTCCCGGACGTCAAAGCGCAGAAGGTGATCGTCAGCGAAGCGGGGGCCTCGGTGTATTCGGCCTCGGAGCTGGCGGCGCTGGAGTTCCCCGATCTCGACGTGTCGCTGCGCGGCGCGGTGTCCATCGCCCGCCGCTTGCAGGACCCGCTGGCGGAACTGGTGAAAATCGATCCGAAATCCATCGGCGTCGGCCAGTACCAGCACGACGTCAGCCAGAGTCTGCTGGCGAAAAAACTGGATGCGGTGGTGGAAGACTGCGTCAACGCCGTCGGCGTCGATCTGAATACCGCCTCCGTCGCCCTGCTGACCCGCGTGGCGGGCCTAACGCGGATGATGGCGCAGAATGTGGTGGCCTGGCGGGATGAAAACGGCCGTTTCCGCAACCGGGAACAGTTGCTGAAAGTCAGCCGCCTGGGACCGAAAGCCTTTGAGCAGTGCGCGGGCTTTCTGCGTATCAATCACGGGGACAACCCGCTGGACGCCTCGACGGTTCACCCGGAAGCCTATCCCGTGGTGGAACGTATTCTTGCCGCCACCGAACAGGCCATTCAGAACCTGATGGGCAACCCCGAGGCGCTGCGCAACCTGAAACCCGCCGATTTCACTGACGAGCGTTTCGGCGTGCCCACCGTGAGCGACATCATCAAAGAGCTGGAGAAGCCGGGGCGCGATCCGCGGCCGGAGTTCAAAACCGCCAGCTTCGCCGACGGCGTGGAAACCCTGAACGATCTGCTGCCGGGCATGATCCTGGAAGGCGCGGTCACCAACGTCACCAACTTCGGCGCCTTTGTGGATATCGGCGTTCATCAGGACGGGCTGGTGCATATCTCCGCCCTCGCCGAGCGCTTTGTCGATGACCCGCATAAAGTGGTGAAAGCCGGGGATATCGTAAAAGTCAAAGTGATGGAGGTCGACCTGCAACGCAAACGCATCGCGCTGACCATGCGGCTGGACGAACAGCCGGGGGAAACCGCCGCGCGCCGGGGCGCCGGAACGCGCGACGCCGGCGCCCCGGCCAACCGGCCGGCCGGCAAATCCCGCCCCCGCCCGGCCAACGCGCCGACGGCAGGCAACAGCGCCATGAGCGACGCGCTGGCCGCGGCGTTTAAAAAGCGTTAAAGCCTAGGCGTAACGAACATGGCGATCAGGATCACCGCCATGTTCACCTCTCATTAACCCCGCCGCAGATAAACAATTTCAAAAAAATATCGCTCATCTTGACCATGCCCGCTTACGGTTAGAAATACGGCGATTGTTTGCCGCCACCAGACACTTTGAATCTGTAACAAACAAGCGTAATGTATCACCAGGTGCCATAGTTAAAGGTGACAGGATGTTGGCCTAATGCGCGTATTCAAAACCAAGTGGTTTACTAAAGTCGCTAAATCCCATGCTATCCAGGATGGTGAGCTGTATCAGGCTATTGAGGCCGTGATGCAAGGGAAAGCCAACGACCTTGGCGGTGGCGTTTATAAAAAACGCCTTAATCGGAATCGCGATCGCGCCATCATATTGGCTAAAGGTGGAGAACGCGGGTTCTACGTTTTCCTGTATGCCAAACAAGACATGGCAAACATTGACGCTCGTGAACTAGCAGGCTTCCGGGAATTGGCGCAGCACTACGCCGGCCTCGCTGATGAAAAAGTTACCGCATTGATAAAGAGTAAAGAATTGGTGGAGATTTACCATGACCGCAAAAAGTAAATTCAAGAGTCCTGCATTTGAAGCAATCCATAGCGCTGCTTCCGGGCTATTTAACGTTGGCGCGATCCCGCAGGAAACGATGCGCAATTTTGATAAAGCCTGCATTAATAGCGTGAATGAATTAAAACCAATTGAGATCAAAGCATTGCGGGAAAAAATGAATGTGAGCCAGCCGGTTTTCGCTCGCTATCTGAATACCAGCGTTTCAACGATTCAGAAATGGGAAACGGGGGTGAAACGTCCAAGTGGATTATCGTTGAAATTACTGTCGGTGGTCCAAAAGCATGGGCTGAAAGTATTGATGTAATTTCAGCCCGTCGAAAGGGGGAAGTCAGGTTGCCGATGCCGACCAGCATGCAAATACAGCGACCGCAACCTGCCTTTTTAAAACCTTACTCCCCCCGCAGCGCCGCGGCGGGCGACCGGCGGTAAGCCAGCATGGCGGGAACGGTCAGCACCACGGCGGCGACCAGCAGCAAGAGCAAGACGAACCTTATATCTTCCCATTCCAGCGTCACCGGCAGGACAAAACCGCTCTTCTCGCTCATGATCACCGCAATGGCCCGGGCGGCGGCATAGCCGATGCCCGTTCCCAACAGCACCCCGGCGCTCACCAGCGACATCAGCCCGCACCAGATCAGCGCGAAAATACCGTAACGCGGCGCGCCGAACGCCCGCAGCGCGCCAATCTGTTTTTGCCGCTGCCGCAGATGAATCACCGCCACCATCGCCACCGCCACGCCGACCAGCGCCTGGGTTCCCACGGAGAGGTAAACCAGCAGCTCGCGGATATCCCCCAGAATAGAATAGAGTTTTACCAGCACTTCGCCGGGAAACACCGCCTGAGTCTGGTTGGTGCGATACAGCGAACGCAGCTGATAGGCCCCGGCGATACTCTTGGGCTTGACCACAATGGCCGGCACCCCCGCCGGATGAACATGCTCCCGCTGCGCGCCGCGCTCGTGCTCCTCGGCGTGATGCCGTTCGGACTCGTTATGACGCTCGTCCGCACGATGCTCATCGCCGTGATGCTCGTCATCATGGTGCTTATGCGCGCCCTGAGGCTCTTCATCCTCATGATGGTCATGCCCGGTGTCGTCCGGCGGCTGAATGCCGTGTACCCGCCAGACCGCGTTCACCGGCACCAGAATCGCCTTGTCCCAGGCGCTGCCGTCGGCGGGCAAAATCCCTACGACGGTGTACGTCACCCCGTCGTGCGCATGCGCGCCCTCGGTGCCGATCTGTCCGTGTACGGGACTGAATTTGTCCCCCAGCGCCAAACCGCTGTGCTCGCCCGCCACCGCTTCGTAACCATCGTTAAATACCCGCCCGGCCGTCAGCCGCCGCTTGCCGTTATCAGTCACCAGCGGCGCCGTGGTGCCGACAATCGGCATCCCCTGATAGAAGTCGCCAAACGCCACCGGCGCCGCCCAGGCCACCAGCGGATTTTTCGCCAGGTCGTCCAGTACCTGCGCGGGGATCAGCGTCAGCGCCGAGGGTTGCAGGAAAACGGAAGAGAGCACCAGCTGCGTTTCGCTGCCCGGTGCGCCGATCACCAGATCAAAGCGATCCGCCGCTTGCGCGCTCCCCATGCGCAGCGCTCTTTCCTGTAGGCTGACGGAAATGCTTAACGCCGTGGCGGTCGCGATCAGCAACACCACCACAAGGATGCCCGGCCATAAGCGGCGCCAGTCA
This sequence comes from Brenneria tiliae, assembly GCF_023347575.1. Classification (NCBI taxonomy): domain Bacteria; kingdom Pseudomonadati; phylum Pseudomonadota; class Gammaproteobacteria; order Enterobacterales; family Pectobacteriaceae; genus Brenneria; species Brenneria tiliae. The sequence goes on from NZ_JAKPCB010000096.1 coordinate 102,154, forward strand.
ACCCAAATCAGCCGCCATGGGATCATCATGCCGCCTCCGGTTGGGCGCGGTCGGCGATCAGCCGCCATGGGATCATCATGCCGCCTCCGGTTGGGCGCGGTCGGCGATCAGCCGCCCTTTTTCCAATTGCAGACAACGGGCCATGCGCGCCGCCAGATGGCGATCGTGGGTGATGGCCACCAGCGTGGCGCCGTTGCTGCGCGCCAGCGTCGCCAGCAGATCGGCGATTTGCTCGCCGCTGCGCGCATCCAGACTGGCCGTCGGTTCATCGGCGACGATAATTTCCGGCGCGCTCAGCAGCGCTCTGGCGACCGCCACCCGCTGTTTTTCGCCGCGCGACAGCACCTCAACCGGGCGCGTGCCGGTATCCAGCCCGACCTGCGCCAGCAGATCGGCCGCTCGCCGCTTTAACGCGGCGGGCAGGCGCCAGTAATGAAAACGCGCCGGCAGCAAGACGTTTTCCAGCGCGCTCATACCGGGAAACAGATGAAAATCCTGCATCACCAGCCCCACGTGTCCGGCCCGCCAGCGATCGCGTCCCGCTTCATTCAGCCGGCGGATATCCTGCCGCGCCCAGATCACGCTGCCCGTACCGCTGTTATCCATGCCGGTGATGGCATTCACCAGCGTGGTTTTGCCCGAGCCGGACGGCCCCATCACCGCCACCCGCTCCCCCGCCGCAATACGCAACGCCGGGATATCCAGCACGGCATCCGGCGTATCGGGAAAGGTGACGCTCAGGTCCTGAATCAGTAACTCCGCCATCGCCCCTCCTACAGGGTATCGAACGTCGCTTCACGCAGCCGCAGCAGGCTGACGAAGCCGGTTTGCGCATCGGTCCACGAACCGTGCTCCAGCACGCCCTCCACCTCAATCATGGTGTTGTTCTGCACGAAGGTTTGCCGCTTGGCCAGATAGACCACCACAATGTCTTCCGGCCAGTCGGCATCGGAGGAACAGAAAGGGCACAGCGCCATCGGCATTTTGGTTAACACGAAGAACTGCGATTCAGCCTTCAGGGGGGGCGCCATAAAACCGCGCATGGTTACCCGCTGGCCGGATAACGTTTTAACATCGTCGGAGAATTCCAGCCCCAATACGCCATAAGACGCATATAGCCTGTCGAAGGAGAGTTCGGACGGCGCGGCTTTCACATGTGCCGACGGCGCCAGCAGCACGATCAGCAATATGACTTTCAGCCAGATAAATAGCGGGGCTGCCCCCGCCGGATTGCCATTGGACTCGCTCATACCGCTCAATTACTTCTTGTCCTGCGGTTTTATCGCCAGGGCATCGACAATCACCCGGAACAGCTCGGTGTTTTCCATATAACCGCGGATCCGTTCCGCCCCCGGACCGCTGGCCTGAATCACCATATCGTCCACCGCATGCACGCCGGTGTCGGAAGAGCGCGGCAGAATGCCCTCGCGGAACACCGCGCCCGGCGTTTTTTCATAGGCTTTGTTCGCCACATACTCATCTTTCTCGTTCTTGATGGCCGGCACAAAGGTGCCATCCAGTTTCGGACGGAAGGTTTCGTAGTAGTCAGGGAAGTTGTTGAAGAAGACCGCCAGACGTTTGGAGACATTCACGTCGTCCGGGTAACCGTCCTTATTGGCGTCCTGATAGTTCGGATAGCCGGCGTCTTCATACACGCCGATCTTTTCGCGCATATCGTCGCCCGGTTTTTCATCATCCACCGTGCCGATAATGGAGATGCCGTGAGTATGGTCGCCGGTGACGATAATCAGCGTATCCGGGTTTTTCTCGGCAAACTTCTGCGCCAGCGCCACCGACTGATCCAGCATGATGGTGTTATAGAAGGATCGTTCCCAATCCAGCGGATGCGAGGCTTTGTCAATCAGCGCGGACTCCACCATCAGGAAGAAACCATCCTGGTTTTTAGACAACACGTCCAGCGCCGCCTGGGTCATCTCGGTCAGATCCGGCTGATTGGGGAATTTCTTCGCCACGTCGTTCTTCAGGAAACGGCGATCCAGCACGCCGTCCATATTGCCGGTATGGAACAGCCCCAGCAGCTTGGTGGCCTGCGCCGCGTTCTGCTTCAGGGTGTCGGCGTCGGTCGCCAGCTGGTATCCCGCCTGCTGGAATTTTTCAATATAGTTATTTTCGTCTTTGCGTTTTGAGCCGGGCGTACTCTTGGGCAGGAAATAGGCCGAACCGCCCCCCAGAATCACGCTGGGCTGGACCTGGTAAAACATCTCGACGATTTCCGCTTTATCCGCGCGACGGCGGGTGTGGGATACCACCGCCGCCGGCGTCGCATCTTCAATTTCAGCATCGCTGACCACGCCGACGGACATCTTGGTCGAACGGGTAATCAGCTCGCCCAGCGTTTCCTGTTTCGGATGCTCCAGCGAGTTCTTACTGCGGCTGACGTACACGCCCAGCGCATTTACGCCGGATTTGTGGCCCGTCATGTAGGCGCTCATGGTATTGGCGCTATCCGCGGCGATGGAATCGGTGCTGGAAGTCCCGGCGAACGCCATATATTGCAGATCGTCAATCGCCAGACGGCCGTCGGCTTTCCCGTCGGTCACGCCTTTAGACAGAATGCGGGCGCCGGTACGGTGGGCCACCGACAGGCCGTCGCCGATAAACAGGATCACGTTTTTGGCTTTACGCTCAGCGGACGTCGGGTAAACGTCCCAGGTTACCGCGGAGGATTTTCCTTTGGCCCGCGCTTCCACCACGTATTTGCCCGCCTGCGGCAGGCTGGCATCCCGCACCCACACGGTGGAGACGTTTTCGCCGTCTTCACGTTCGACAAAGGCGGCCGCTTTTCCCAGCACCTGCTGATAATCTTTGCCGTTGATCAGGATACGAATGTCTTCCGGCTTGAGCACCTCATCAAATTCGACTTTAAAATCGAACTTCCCGCCGGTAAGAATGGTGGCGCGGTCGATGGGATAAATGGCCTGCGCCTGGGCGATCCCCGGCAGTGCGGCGGCAAACAGTAAAGGCAGTAACCAACGAGCTTTCATCGAGATGTCCTTGATTGCGGAATTAACAGGACATAACCTAATGGTCTTTTTTTACAGTTTGATGAACATGGATATCCTTGCTGACATCTGGTTACATGCCGTCATACCACCTCCGGCCGCCGGCTGAAAGCCAGCAGCCGTTCAACCACCGCGTCGGGGTGGGAAATAAACGGCGCATGCGCGGCTTTGGGGATAACCACGGAAGCGCTGTTCGGCCACAGGCTATCCAGCAACCCCGCCACCCGGCGCGGCACCAGTCCGTCCAGCGCCCCGTACAGGCGCAGAAACGGCAGCGCCAGCGATGCCAGCGGCTGACGCAGATCCGTCTCGCGCAGGATCTCCAGCCCGCCGTTCAGCGCCTCGACGGAGGGCATGGCCTGTCCCAGCACCACGCGTTTCAGCAACCGGGCGTCCTGGCGCGCGCTCTCCGTGCCCAGCGTTTGCAGCGCCAGAAAACGTTCGACGGTGCGCTGAAAATCCTCGCTGAGCTGTTGCTGAAAGCCGTGCAACACCTCCGGCTTAATCCCCGGCCACGCCTCTTTGGCGCCAAAGCAGGGGGACGAGGCCACGGTGATCAGGCCGCTCACCCGCTGCGGCGCGCTTAACGCTATCCGACTGGCGACCAGCCCGCCCAGCGACCAGCCCAGCCAGATGGCGCGCTCCGGCGCCTGCGCCAGCACCGTTGCCGCCATCTCCTCCAGCGACAGCGCCCCGAATCCCCGGCTTCTGCCATAGCCGGGCAGGTCCACCCGATGCAGGCGAAAATGCGCAGCCAGTCGCGGCGCGATGCCATCCCATACCTGCGCATTCAGTCCCCAGCCGTGCAGCAACACAAGTTCTGTTTTTCCTGCGCCTTCGGTCTGCCAATACAGCGATTTCATCCGTTATCTTCCTGTTTTATCATTTTTCGGGGATACGCCTATGTTAACCATCGCCGCCCGCTGCTGGCTATGCCGGCTGCCGCTTTATCACAGCCGACACGGAATTTGCTCATTCTGCCAGCGCCATTTGCCCCCGCTCCCCGCCTGCTGTCCGCGCTGCGGACTGCCCGCGGGCGATACCACGCGGCCATGCGGCCGCTGTCTGCGCAATCCGCCGCCCTGGCAATCAATCATCTTTGTCAGCGACTATGTTCCACCGCTTAACGCGTTGATAAAAGAGTTCAAATTCAACGGTAAAACGGAGCTGGCCGCGGCGCTTGCCCGGCAAATTTTATTACGCTGGCTGGCGGCCCACCGTGAACGGGCGCTGCCGGTCGCGCCTTATCTGCATCTGCCGCGCCCCGAGCAGCTGTTCACCGTGCCGCTGCATAAACGGCGCCACTGGTCGCGCGGATTCAACCAGACCGAACTGCTGGCCCGCCCCCTGAGCCACTGGCTGCGCTGCGACTATGAACCGCGGGCGATTACCCGCGTGCGCCAGACCCGGATTCAACAACGGCTCGGCGCCGGCGCCCGGCGTAAAAATCTGCGCGGCGCTTTTCGCTGCGACCTGTCGTTGACGGGAAAACAGGTGGCGTTGCTGGATGACGTGGTGACGACGGGCAGTACCGCGGCGGAAATCAGCCGGATGTTGCTGAATCGAGGGGCGGCCGGGGTTCAGGTATGGTGTTTGTGCCGCACCTTGTAGTTCGCGGGGGGATGGGCGTATTATAACCGGTAAGCATGGTCAACATTGAGTCTAACATTATGATCCGTATTACTGACGCTGCTCAGGAACATTTTCTAAAATTGCTGGCAAAACAGGAAGAAGGCACGCAAATCCGCGTTTTCGTCATCAATCCCGGCACGCCGAACGCCGAGTGCGGCGTCTCCTATTGTCCGCCAGACGCAGTGGAAGCCAGCGATACCGAACTGAAGTTTGAGAAAATTTCAGCCTACGTGGACGAACTCAGCGCGCCCTATCTGGAAGACGCCGAAATCGATTTCGTCACCGACCAGTTGGGCTCTCAGCTTACGCTGAAAGCGCCCAACGCCAAGATGCGTAAAGTGGATGACGACGCGCCGCTGATTGAACGCGTGGAGTATGTGCTGCAATCGCAGATCAACCCGCAGCTGGCCGGCCACGGCGGCCGCGTGACGCTGATGGAAATTACCGACGACGGCCTGGCGATCCTGCAATTCGGCGGCGGCTGCAACGGCTGTTCGATGGTCGACTACACGCTGAAGGAAGGGATTGAGAAAGAGCTGCTGGAAAAATTCCCCGAGCTGAAAGGCGTTAGGGATCTCACCGAGCACCAGCGCGGCGAGCATTCCTATTACTAGCGTTTCCATTATGATGCCGGGTCATTTACCGTCCGCGGCATCCTCCTCGCAGGCGGCGGGCAGCGCCACGCCGCGGCGCAAATCGATATCCCGAATCAAACGCTCAAGATAGCGGTCGACGAAGATAGACTCCAGCGTGCGGCTAAGCTTGCGCCGCCAGTTGGGGAATTCCCGGCTGGTGCCGGGCACGTTGACCGGGGTCGCCATATCCAGCCAGTCTTCCAGCTGAAAGCCGACCAGCGCGCTGGCCGTGTCGGCCATAAAACGCTGAACGCCACGGTTAAGCGGCGCCCCCATGGTCGTCAACGCGGAATTTCGCCCCACCCGCTGCGGCAGCAATCCGTGCTGATGCAGCGCATTCAACAGCCCCTGTTTGGCCTTTTCCCGCGATTGAATTTGCTGTTGCAGTAGCTCGTCATGCGGATACAGCCCCAAATCCCTGCCCAGCGACAGATCCACCGCCTGCCAGTAACCGCGCAGCGTGGGGAGATCGTGGGTGGTGATGGTGGCCATCGCCTGTCGCGGATAGCGCTCGGGGGAACGGAAGCGATACTGCTCGTCCTTTTCAAAAAACAGGACTTTATAGGAATAGACGCCGCAGTCATGCAGCTTACTGACGATCTCCGGCGGCACCGTTCCCAAATCCTCGCCGATCACCAGGCAGCGATGGCGCTGGCTTTCAAGCGCCAGTATCGCCAGCAGATCGTCCAGCGGGTAATGCACGTAGGCGCCGTTAACCGCGGACTCCGCTTTGGGTATCCACCATAGGCGCAGCAGCGCCATCACGTGGTCGATGCGCAGCGCGCCGCAGTTCGCCATATTGCTGCGCAGCACATCGATAAACGGCTGGTAGCCGCGCAGCCGCAGCATCTTGGGGTTCATCGGCGACAGCTGCCAATTTTGCCCCTGCGGCCCCAGCGGATCGGGCGGCGCGCCCACGGAGGCATCCAGACAGTATAGCTGCCGTTCGTCCCAGGTTTCAGCGCCCCCCTGCGCCACGCCCACGGCTAAATCGCGATACAGACCGATAGGCAGACCAAGCTGCTTGCTGTGCGCGAAGCACTCCGCCAGCTGTTCATAAGCCACCCATTGCAGCCAGCAGTAAAACTTGATCTCATCGGCGTGTTCATGGCGAAACGACTTAACCGTCTCGCCGTGAACGTCATGATAGCGGGCCGGCCACTGCAGCCAGTCGGCATAGTTCTCCCCCTGGCGCTTCAGATAGGCCTGCAAGGTGTCGAAGGTCGCCTGTAGCTGCAGACTTTGCCCGCCGTTCACCACAAACTGGCGAAAGGCGCTGATGCGCGGGTCCAGCGGGCTGCGGGTGATAAAATAGTTAAACGCCATGCGTAATGCGTTCAGCTTGAGCGCGGTGACCGCTTCATAATCCACCCAGCGCTCCGCGCGCAGCGCCGCCACCCGCTGTTGCATTTCCTCTTGCTGCCACCACTGTTGCGCCGGCGAACTCTGCTGAAAATCATCCACCCGATTGACGTCAATATAGATGACGTTCAGCCAATGGCGGGAGGAGGGGCTGTACGGGCTCGCCGCCTCAGGCTCCGCCGGGTACAGCGAGTGCAGCGGATTCAGCCCGACGAAGGCGCCTCCGCGGCGGGCGATCTGTTCCACCAGCTGGCGCAAATCGCCAAAATCCCCCACGCCCCAGTTATTTTGCGAACGCAAGGTATACAGCTGGACGGTCACGCCCCACCAGCGCTTGCCCTGTAGCAGGGCTTGCGGCTCGTAACAGCGGGGCGGCGCCACGATAATCCGGCAGTTCCAGCGCTGGTCGGCCTGCGTCAGCGTAAGATGATGATACCCCAGCGGAAGCGCCTCCGGCAGCGTCAGGCTGGTCGCGCCGGTCACCTGCCCCTGAATCTGTCCGCCGTTTTCATACATCAGCGTCCAGTGAAATTCCCCGTTGCCGGCCAGTTCGATAACGGCATCCCGCCCCTGCAGAAAAACCTTTACCGGCGGCAGCGGCGCACCGTCGCTTCCGGAGACATCCATCATCGCCAGCAGCCTGTCCCTGATCGATGCGTCGACAATGTGCTCATTGCCATAAGCATCGGTATATTTTTCCGCAATACCCACCTGCTGGATTGCCGCGTTCTCCGCCTTGAATACCATCTTCCTTTTCCTTAACGACGCCCTTGCCAAATGCGCTTCTGGTAATCATGAATCGCTCTATCCGAGCTGAACATCCCCATTCTGGCCGTATTCAGTACACAACGGCGAGTCCATTCCTCCGGTTCACGATATTGCGCATCCACCTGCCGCTGCACCTGACAATAAGGGGCGAAATCAGCCAGTAACAGATAGGGATCGCCCGCTTCCAGCAGGCTGTTCAACAGCGGAGCAAACGCTTGCCTGTCTCCCTGACTAAACGCGCCGCTGGCCAGTTCATCCAATATTTCACTTAGCAAAGGGGTATCAACAATGTAGTCCGCGGGGGTATATCCCCGCGCCTGTAACGCTTTTACCTGCTCAACCCTATGACCGAAAATAAACAGGTTCTCCGCGCCAACCTGTTGCGCCATCTCGACGTTGGCGCCATCCCAGGTTCCCACCGTCAGCGCCCCGTTCAGCGCCAGCTTCATATTGCCGGTACCGGAGGCTTCTTTGCCGGCCGTCGAGATCTGCTCGGACACGTCGGCGGCGGGAATGATCCGTTCCGCCAGCGATACGCGGTAATCGGGAATAAATACCACTTTCAGGCGATCGTTGCAGCGGCGGTCCCGATTAATTTTTTCCGCCACCTGGTTAATGGCGTAAATGATATTTTTTGCCAGCACATACCCCGGCGCGGCCTTGGCCCCAAACAGAAAGACGCGCGGAACTATATCCAGATGCGGGTTATCGCGCAATTGCCGGTACAGAGAAAGGATGTGCAACAGGTTCAGGTGCTGGCGCTTATATTCGTGCAACCGCTTGATTTGCACGTCGAACAGCGCCTGAGGGTCGAGCGTCATCCCGTAGCCGTGTTGCAGATGTTGCGCCAGCTTCACCTTGTTGTCATATTTTATCCGCCGGTAACGCTCGCGAAATCCGGCGTCATCGGCATAAGGCTCCAGCCCTTGCAGCGCGGGCAGATCGTTCACCCATTCGGCGCGCAGCGTGTCATCAATCAACGCCGACAGCGCCGGATTGCACTGTTTCAGCCAGCGGCGCGGCGTAATGCCGTTGGTGACGTTGTGAAATTTGTGCGGCCAGAGCTGGTGATACTCCGGGAACAGATCCTTCACCACCAGCTCCGAATGCAGCGCCGCCACGCCGTTTACCGCAAAGCAGCTCACCACGCACAGGTTGGCCATGCGCACCTGGCGCCGATGACACACCGCCAGCTTCGCCCACACCCGGCGATCGCCGGGCCACTGCCGCTCCACCCGCGCCTTAAACTGAGCGTCTATTTGCTTGATAACGGCAAGATGGCGCGGCAGCAGACGGGCGAACGGCCTTTCGTCCCAGCGCTCCAGCGCTTCCGGCATCAGGGTATGATTGGTGTAGGCGAAGGTGCGCGACGTCACCGACCAGGCGTCGTCCCAGCTCATCCGGTGTTCGTCCAGCAGCAGCCGCATCATTTCCGGGATCGCCAGCGTCGGGTGGGTATCATTAAGCTGGATAACCTCGTAATCGGGCAGTTCCGCCAATTTCCGCCCCGCCTGCAGATGCCGGCGCACAATATCGGCCACCGAGCAGGCGCACTGGAAGTATTGCTGCATCAGCCGCAGCCGCTTACCCGCCGCATGATCGTCGTTCGGGTACAACACCTTCGTCAGGCTGGCCGCCGCCACGCCGGACTGTTCCGCCTTAAGATAGCGCCCGGCGTTGAACAGCGTCAGGTCAAAGGGCTGGCGGTGGTCGGCCCGCCACAGGCGCAGCGGCTGGGTTTGGCCGTTGCGGTAGCCGATGACCGGCAGATCGCAGGCTTCGCCCCGGAAGAAAAAGTCGGGCCGCCACAGTTCGCGGCCGTCATCCTGCCGCTGCAATTCGCCGCCGAAACCGACGTCCACCGCCAGTTCCGGACGCGGGAAAAACCACGGATAGCCGTCTTGCCGCCAGTCGTCCGGCGTCTCCTGCTGCCGTCCCTGGGCGAAATGCTGGCGGAACAGGCCGTACTGATAGTTGAGGCCGTAGCCGATCGCCGGCTGCCCCACGGTGGCCATGGAGTCGAGAAAACAGGATGCCAGCCGCCCCAGTCCGCCATTGCCTAAAGCGGGGTCGGTTTCCTGCTCCAGCACGTCGCTCAGGCTAATCCGCTGCTGCGCCAGCACCTCGGCCGCGGCGTCATACCACCCCAGATTCAACAGATTATTGCCGGTAAGACGGCCGGGTAAAAACTCCATCGACAGGTAGTTGACGTGGCGCGCCGCCGGCCGGGCGCCGGCGTCGTCCGGCGGCGCGGGAAAAGGGCGGGATGCGGCCAGCTGTTCGGCCAGCGCGGCGCTGACGGCGCGCCAGCGCTGCGCCGGCGTCATCCGGCTCAGGGAATCAACGCCGTAATATTGCCGCTGGCGCAGCAACGCCGCGGCGAACTGTGACGGGTTAAACGCGGATGAAAACTCTCGATTAAACGGAAACAACGGCATGGCGCCTCTCCCCTCTAGTCCATCACGGAAAAAGGCACGCCTGGATCAGCACAACTCCAACTGCACCTTATATTGTTCAATGATTTTCAGCACGCTGGGTGGTGGTAGTTGATCGGTAAAAAGATAATCGATCAAATCCATATTGCCCAGGTTTACCATGGCATTGCGACCAAATTTGGAATGATCCGTCACCAGCATGACACAACGGGAGTTTTCAATGATTGCCCGCTTGGTTCGTACTTCATGGTAGTCAAACTCCAGCAATGAACCGTCCATGTCAATGCCGCTGATACCCAAGATACCGAAATCCAGACGAAACTGAGAAATAAAATCCAGGGTCGCCTCGCCCATAATGCCGCCGTCGCGGCTACGCACTTCCCCACCGGCGAGGATCAAGCGAAAATCCTCTTTGGCCGTCAGCAGCGTCGCCACATTCAGGTTATTGGTCACCACGCGCAGATTTTTGTGCTGCATCAGCGCATGGGCGACGGCCTCGGGCGTGGTGCCGATATCGATAAACAGCGTCGCGCCATCCGGGATCTGGCTGGCGACCTTGCGGGCGATGCGGGCTTTCTCTTCCGACCACATCATTTTACGGTCATTATAAGCGGTATTAACCGAACTTGAAGGCAAGGCCGCGCCGCCATGATGGCGATGGATTTTATTCTGTTCCGCCAACTCGTTCAGATCCCGGCGAATGGTTTGCGGACTCACCGCAAAATGTTCCACCAGCTCTTCGGTACTGACATACCCCTGACGACGCACCAGTTCAATGATGCCCTCATGCCGTTGTGTTTGCTTCACGTTCATCCCCTAAGCGCCCGGCTTTACCGGGTATCGGTTTTATTGTAAGTATCCCAAAAGGCCATCAATAACCCGACGACTAATCCCGCCACATGCGCCGCATTGGCTATCGACATGCCTAAAATATCGAAATATCCGGCGATCAGCCACAGCACGGCGAAAGCCATCAGGCTACGCGGCATAAATAAACGGCCTTCGGGCTCCCTTTCCCCACGCAGCCAGACATATCCCATCAAAGCATAAACAACCCCGGACAATCCACCGAAGTGAACCCCGCTGAACCAGGACTGCGCCCAGCCGCTCGCCACAGAGGAAATCAGGGTAATCATCAACAGATTACCGGTGCCCAGCGCTTTCTCCACCGGCCCGCCCAGATACCACCACCACATCAGATTGAACAGAATATGCAGCAGGGAAAAATGCAGCAACGCATGGCTGAACCAGCGCCATAGCTGCCATTCCTGTCCGGCGTCCGGATAGGACAGCCACGCCATCACCGGCTCGTAACCCGAAATCTGCATCAGCAAAAAAACCGCGATGGCGGCAATGATGATCGATAACGTCAGCAGCCCCGCCCGCTGCCGCAACGTTTGCAGATAGGAAAAGCGTTGATAGCGGATGCCGGAATCGGTGGAGCCGGTATGCCAGCTCGCCGCCTGATAGCGCGGATTGAACGGATCGCGCAGAAAAATTTCCAGCGCCTGCCGCACCTCGTCCAGCCGCCGATCGTCCGCCAGCCACAGCTCTGCTTCCTGCCCGGCGGTACGCATTTCCAGACGGACGTTCCGCGTCTGCATGTAATCAACAAACGCCTGTGCCAGACGCGGGTTGGATAGGGCAATCACTCGGATCATAATCTCGTTGCAAACCATAGAGTAAGTTGATTGGTCAACATATTAATAAAAATTCGTTTTAATAGGCAGGACAATCGTACCGCCATCGTCATATGGCTTCTTTAGCGCGCCATCCTGATAAATATTCTTTACGTCACAGATAAAACCCGGCGTTCCCGATAACATAACATGCGATTTTTGTTTACTTCCGTTTTGCCTGACAACATATGATCACAATCACTTTTTGGCCAGGTGGGCTCATTTACTCTTACCATAAGGGCGGGAGCGATTATGTTTCTCATCGAACGAAGAAATAATATTCTGGCATACCTGGATAAAAAAGAGCGAGCCGGCGTTGACTACCTGGCCGATATGTTTTCGGTATCCAAAGAAACCATTCGCAGCGACCTAAATGCCCTGGCTCGATTAAATCTGGTGCAGCGCTGCCACGGCGGCGCCGTTATTATCCGCCGCAGCTTACAGTCAAAACTCATTGCCGATACGGGAGGCGATTTCGAGGTACTTTTAACCCAGCTTAAAAGCCGGCAAAGAAATAAAAACCCGTCGAAGAAGGGAAATAAAATGCAAGGTAAGGTCTGTATCCTGGGCTCGTTTAACGTCGATATCGTCGCCAAAGTCGCGCGTTTCCCCAAAGGCGGGGAATCTTTGCTGGCGCTGGGCAGCACGCTCGGCCCCGGCGGGAAAGGCGCCAATCAGGCCATGGCCGCCAGCCGCGCGGGCGCCAAGGTGCATTTTGTCGCCAAGGTGGGAAAAGATCAATTCAGCCAGTTCGCCTACGATCATCTCTCTTCATCGGAAATACTCTCCTTTAAACTTTACCAGTCCGATAGCGAACCGACCGGGAACGCCATTATTTATGTTTCTCAGCAGGATGGCGAAAATATGATTGCCATTTATCCCGGCGCCAATAAAACCATTACCGATGATGAAGTCGCGGCTATTACGCCGGAGCTTGCCGACTCGAACGTATTATTGCTCCAGCTGGAAAATAATTTCGCCGCCACGCTTAATGCCATGAAGCTGGCGAAAACATTAAATAGTAAAGTGGTGCTTAATCCCGCGCCCTATTCCCACGATGCGCTCAACTGTCTGGAATATGTCGACGTGATCACGCCCAATGAAACCGAAGCCTCGCTGCTTTCCGGTATCGAAGTGCGCGATTTGGCCAGCGCGAAACAGGCCGCGCAGAAGATTGTCGCCCTCGGCGCGCCGCGGGTCATTATTACCATGGGCGCGCACGGCGCCCTGATTCTCGACGACGGGCAATTCCGGCATATTCCGGCATTCCCCGCGCTGAGCGTGGACACCACCGGCGCGGGCGACGCCTTTAACGGCGCCTTTGCCGCCGCCATCGCCGGCGGCCAGAGCATCGCCCAGGCGGCGACTTACGCCGCCGCGTTCGCTTCCCTGGCGGTCGAGCGCGAAGGCGCGTCGAATATGCCGCGCCATCAACAGGTTATGGCCCGTTTGGCGCAGCGCTAGCCGCTGGCGTTTTCCGATCTTTCCACTTTTTAGCACCGCATCCGCCGCAAGGAGTGAAGAATGAAAAAAATCGAAGGCATCGTTCCGGTCATGCTGACCCCCTTTACCGCACGCAACGACATTGATTACCCCGGTCTGGCAAAACTGATCGACTGGTATCTTGAGCAAGGCGTCGACGCGCTGTTCGCCGTCTGCCAGTCAAGCGAAATGCAGTTTCTCAGCCTGCCGGAGCGCGTGGCGCTGGCGCGTTTCGTGGTGGAACGGGTCGCCGGCCGTATTCCGGTGATCGCCTCGGGGCATATCAGCGACGATCTCGACGAGCAAATCGCCGAACTCCGCGCCATGGCCGAAACCGGCATTGATGCGCTGGTGCTGGTGACCAACCATCTGGACCCGCGCAATCAGGGCAGCGAGACGTTCCATGCCACGCTGCATAGCCTGCTGGCGGCGCTGCCGCAAACGATGCCGCTCGGGCTGTATGAATGCCCGGCGCCCTACCGCCGCCTGCTGAGCGATGAAGAGCTGCGCTATTGCGCCGATAGCGGGCGTTTTGTGGTGCTGAAAGACGTCAGTTGCGATCTGCCGACCGTCGCGCGGCGGGTGAAACTGGTCGCCGGCACGCCGCTCAATATTATCAACGCCAACGCGGCCATCGCTTTTGACGCCATCAAGGCCGGCTCCAAAGGCTTTAGCGGCGTGTTCACCAATTTTCATCCCGAACTGTATGGCTGGCTGTACCATCACCACGCCCGCGATCCGGCGCTGGCGCAGGAACTGGCGATATTCCTCTCTCTGGCGGCGGTAACGGAGACGCTGGGCTACCCGAAAAACGCCAAAATCTACCATCAGCGGCTGGGAACCTTCGACGGCGAACATTGCCGGGTCAACAAAGATAACGTCCTGGAAAAATACTGGGCGTTAACCGTACTGCTCGATCAGATTCGCAGCGGTACCGAGCATTATAAAAACAAAATAACATCAATAAGATAAACATCTTCTTCCACCGCATACCCTGACAAGAAGGAACCATCACATGAATATGATCCGGTTAGCCTCCTTAGCCGCCGTGTTGATATCCAGTTCGGCCTTCGCCGCATGGCCGGAAAAACCCATCACCATTATCGTGCCCTGGGGCGCCGGCGGAAACACCGATACCGTGGCACGTCTGGTTGCATCCGGACTGCAAAAAGAGCTGGGCGTCAATGTCAACGTGGTCAACCGTACCGGCGGCAGCGGCGTCGTGGGCCATGACGCCATCAAGCGCGCCAGGCCCGACGGCTATACGCTCGGCATCGTCACGGTGGAGATCGCCATGATGCACCACCAGAAAATGGCCGAGCTCAGCTATCAGGACTACACGCCGATAAGCCGGCTGGCGGTGATTTACGGCGGGCTTCAGGTCGCCAAGGACTCGCCGTACCAGGACGCCAATCAGCTGATCGAAGCGATTAAACAGCAGCCCGGCAAACTGCGCGCCTCCGGCAGCGGGCTTAAATCTGTCTGGCACCTCAACACCCTGGGCATGCTGAAGAGCGCCGGCCTGCCGGAGGATGCCGTAAGGTTTATTCCGTCGCAGGGCGCCAGCGGCGCTTTACAGGAACTGGTCTCCGGCGGGGTCGATTTCGTCACCTCTTCGCCCGGCGAAGCCAAGGGCATGGTCGACGCCGGCATGGTGCGCCATCTGGCCATTATGTCCGCCCAGCCTTCCGAACTGTACGCCAGTATCCCGCTGTTTAAACAGGCCACGCCTTACGACTGGTCGCTCACCACCTGGAATGTGCTGGCCGCGCCCAAGGGACTTCCCACCGACATCCAGACCACGCTGACCGCGGCGATGAAAAAGGTCTATGAGTCCGGGGAGTTACAGAAATTCGCCAATAACCAGGGCTTTGAGGTCGGCGCGCTATACGACGACGACCTGCTGCAGTTTATGCGCCAGGAAGACGCCCGTTTTGGCGAACTGCTCTCCACCGATCAATAAAACAGGCGGGTGTTATGCAAATAACACCTGATACGTCATGAGACTAGCGTTAGTGCTGCCGCTGCTGTTTTTACTCTTCGGGGGCGGTATTTTTCTTTATTCCTATATCGCGCTGGGGGATATCCGCTCTTTCGGCGCCGGTTTCATGCCCGCCATCATCGGCTGCCTTATCGTGCTGCTTTCCGCGCTGGATCTTATCGCCGTCTGGCGCGGAAAAGTAAAAAGTCAGCCGGGCGTCACCGGCTGGCAGGATATCGCCAGCGTCGCCCTGCTGGTGGCGGTGGTGGTTTTCTATATTTATTGCGTCGAATTACTCGGGTTTATCCTGACCGCCAGCGTCATCATGGTCGGCCTGCTGCTGCTGTTTCTGCAAAATAACAAAATTCTCGCCTCCGTCGTCGCCGTCGGTCTTGCGGCCGGTATTTATTATCTTTTTTCGACAATACTGTTGGTGCCATTGCCGTCCGGCACGCTTTTTTAATGGAGCCAGTTAATGGATATCCTGATTAACGCCAGTGAATATATTACCCTCAGCGCCATCATCGCTATTCTGGCCGCCGGGCTGTTCGGCCTGTTCGTGGGGGCGATACCCGGACTCACCGCCACCATGGCCGTGGCATTGCTGGTTCCCTTTACTTTTTTTATGGACCCGATCCCCGCGCTGGCGATGATGATCTCCGTCGGCGCCTCCACCATCTATGCCGGCGATATTCCCGGCGTCTTGCTGCGTATTCCCGGCACGCCGGCATCCGCGGCCTACGTGGACGACAGCTATGCCCTCAGCCAGCAGGGAAAAACCAATTACGTTCTCGGGCTGGGGTTAAGCACTTCGGTGATCGGCGGCATTATCGGCGCCATCGTCTTAACCTTCGCCTCCCCGTTACTGGCGTCGTTCGCCTTGAAATTCAGCTCGTTCGAATACGCCTGGCTGGCCCTGCTGGGGCTAAGCTGCTCCACGCTGATCGCCGGACAATATATCGTTAAAAGCCTGCTGGCGCTGCTGCTGGGGCTGGCGTTGGCCACCATCGGCTACGATGAGTTTACCGGACAGCCGCGTTTCACCTTCGGCCAGGTATCCTTACTGGAAGGGATCAGCTTTATCCCGGCGATGATCGGCATGTTCGCCATCGCCAACGCCATTGAATATTACGCCAGCCGCAACGGCGCCGCGCCGGTAAACCATCCCGCTCACGCCGCGGAAAAGTCCTCGCTCAATATCCTCGCCGGCATTTTCCCGGCGCTGAAGAAAAACCGGCTCGGCATTGCGCGCAGCAGCGCCATCGGCACGCTGATTGGCGTGCTGCCCGGCGCCGGAGCGGATATTGCCGCCTGGATCTCCTACGCCGTGGCAAAAAAATTCTCCCGCCACCCGGAAAAATACGGCAAAGGCTCGGAGGAGGCGGTGATCAACGCCTCGTCAAGCAACAACGCCAGCCTGGCGGGCAGCTATATTCCCACCCTGGTATTCGGCATTCCCGGCGATTCGGTGGCGGCGATTGTTATCGGCGTGCTGTATATGAAAGATATGCAGCCGGGCCCTGCGCTGTTTATCTTTCACCCGGAAAAGCTGTATGCCATCTTTATGCTGTTTTTTATCGCCAACCTGGCTTTGCTGCCGCTGGCGATGATTGTGGTCAATTTTCTGAAGAGGCTGATATCCGTTAATAAAGATATTATCTACCCCGTGGTGATCGTCTTCAGCATCGTCGGCGCCTTCGCCATGAATAATTCGATGGCCTCGGTGGTCGTGATGCTGGTTATGGGGGTTATCGGCTACTATTTGCAGAAATATCACTATCCCATCGCGCCGGTTATTTTAGGCATGGTGCTCGGGCCGATGTTTGAAAAGAGCCTGCTGTCTTCGCTGATCAAATCGGACGGCGACTGGACGGCATTCGTCGAACGGCCGATATCCGCCTTTCTGGCCGCGCTTTTTCTGCTGGTGGTTATTATGCAGGGGAAAAGTATTATCCAGACCTTTAAAAACCGCGCGTAACGGCGAATCCGCCCTCGGCGCGCGTTCGCGCTGAAGGCGCGATACCGGCGCGGCAGTCTCAAATCTGCGCGTCAATATCCTGGGGATAGCGCTGTTGCCAGGCCTCAAACCCGCCGTCAATGCTGTATACCGCGGCAAACCCCAGGCTAAGCAGATACTGCGCCGCATGGCGGCTGCTGATGCCGTGATAACAAATCACCATCACCGGCGCGTCAAGGTCCGCCCCGCGAACGAAATCCGCCAGGGTTTCGTTGCTCAGGTGCGTCGCCCCGGGCACATGCGCCACGGCAAAGCTCTGCGGATCGCGGATATCCACCACCGCGCCGCCCTGTCGCCAGCGGGAATAGGCGTTTTCAATACCAATCGCTTCAAATTGTTCCATTAAAGGTTACAGCCTTGTTAATCACCGAGGGCGTTATTGTAACCCGCATGGGAGCGTATTAAACCAGATAAACCATAGGGCTATGGCGAAAACTACACCAATATCACTTCCACATTCTGTGCGCGCAGCTGCGCCACAATCTGCGCATCGGCCTGCTTGCCGGTAATGACCACGTCGATCTGCTCCACCCGGCTGAACAGCATTCCGGCTCGTTCGCCGATCTTGCTGCTGTCCACCACCACCGCCAGCTTGCCGACGTAGCTCAGCATCTTTTGTTCCGCCATCGCGGTCAGCATATCGGTTTTGTACAGCCCTTCCGCCATCAGCCCCTTGCCGCTGGTAAACATCCAGTGGCCGGCGTAGAGGCTGGCATCCCCTTCCTGCGGCGCCAGAGTGATCGACTGACTTTTATTGTACTGCCCGCCCATAATGACCACGCTTTCGTGTTCCTGCTCAATCAGATAGTTCGCCAGCGGCAGATAATTGGTGATCACCTGTACGTCTTTACCGCATATTTCCTGCCCCAGCAAAAAGGCGGTGGAGCCGCAGTTAATCACCACGCTCTCCCCCGGACGGCACAGCTGTGCGGCGGCCTTGGCGATGCGCATTTTTTCATCCAGATTCTGCGCCTGATAAATATTCAGCGGCGACCAGGCGGGACGCGGAATATTCACCGCTTCGGCGCCGTTGCGGACTTTGCGCAGCTTGCCCGATTCATCAAGCTTATTGATATCCCGCCTTGCCGTCGCCGGCGAGACGTCAAAGTGTTCGATAAGATCGGCGACGGTAATCTGCCGCTGGCGTTGCAGGAAATCGATGATGGCATTATGGCGCTGAGATTCGGTCATACTGGCCCCGTTAAATGGATTCTGGATACCGATTATAATCAGCGCCTGCGGCAATTTGAATCATAACTTGTCAAAAGTACGCACGGAAATATCATCAGCGGATAAAACGCGCCGGGCAGCAAGGGCGGACTGCGCCGCCCCGCCGGTTTTACAGGAAAGATTTATACGGCAGATCCGGCTCGAGGGTAAAACAATCATCAAATCCACGCGGATAGTGATACTCCAGATTATCCTTGTCCTGCGGCCAGGTGAACTTGCCGCCGACCTGCCAGATAAAAGGCTTAAAGCCATATTTCAGGCGATCTTTTTTCATTTCCCACAGCACGCGGATCTCCCGCGGGTCGGCCTGAAAATTCGACCAGATATCGTGATGGAAGGGGATCACCACCTTGGCGTTCAGCGCCTCGGCCATGCGCAGCATATCGGCGCTGGTCATTTTATCTGTGATGCCGCGCGGGTTCTCGCCATAGGAGCCCAGCGCCACGTCTATCCGATGTTCGTTGCCGTGCTTGGCGTAATAGTTTGAATAGTGTGAATCCCCGCTGTGGTAAAGGTTGCCGCCCGGCGTTTTAAACAGATAGTTCACCGCCCGCTTATCCATGCCGTCCGGCAATACGCCCGCCGCTTTCTCATCCGCCGGGAGCGTAATCAGCGCGGTGCGATCGAAGGCGTCCAGCGCGTGAATCTCAACGTCTTTTATGCTGATGATATCGCCCGGTTTCACCACGATGCAGCGTTCGCGCGGCACGCCCCAGCCAATCCACAGATCGACGCAGCTTTGCGGGCCGATAAACGGCACGTCGCCGGGGCAATTTTTCAGCACCGCGGCGGCCACGTTCACATCGATATGGTCGTTGTGGTCGTGGGTTGCCAGCACGGCGTCAATCTGACGAATGGCGAAAGGATCGAGAACAAACGGCGTGGTACGCAAATTGGGCTGCAGTTTTTTCACCCCCGCCATGCGCTGCATCTGATGGCCCGTTTTCATCAGCGGATTGGCGTGGCTCTGTTTGCCGGTGCCGCACCAGAAATCCACGCAGATGTCGGCCCCCTCCTGCGACTTCAGCCAGATGCCGGTACAGCCCAGCCACCACATGGAAAACGTTCCCGGCGCCACCTGCTCCTGCGCTATTTCTTCATTCAGCCAGCTTCCCCATTCCGGGAAGGTATTCAGAATCCATGACTCACGGGTAATGCTGTCGATTTTACTCATAGTATGAACCTCATCGTCGGTCGGCCTGGTAGATTACTGAACAAAAAAATCAAAACAAATCACAAAATGAAAATATATGATTTTATTTTGCGAATCTATCACCGTTTTTCCATGCTGACAATCGACCATTACCCGGACCTGTGCGTTACCCGCTGATTAACAACTTCCTGTAAATCGTAAAATAAAAATATAATCACATGAAAAATAAAGATAAAAAATATCACTTGGCTTTATGGATTGAGAACGATTTCCATCTATAAGGATAATTGCGAAGCCACTCACAAATAATCAATAAATGTCTTTTTATGATTATTTGTGATTGATAGAGTAAATACGCCCTACAAAAAACGCCTGCCCGCGCCAGAGTCATGCGCCGTTGACGCGCAACAGGATGACCAAAAGCCGAACGGAGTGCTTATGGAAACGCTCTATAACATCTTTACCATCTTCTTTAATCAGGTCATGACCAACGCCCCGCTGTTGCTGGGGATCGTCACCTTTCTCGGGTATTTGCTGCTGCGTAAAAGCGCCACAGTCATCATTAAAGGCACCATCAAAACCATCATCGGGTTTATGCTATTGCAGGCCGGCTCCGGTATTCTGACCGGCACCTTCAAACCCGTCGTCGCTAAAATGTCCGAAGTTTACGGCATCAGCGGCGCCATCTCGGATACCTACGCCTCCATGATGGCGACCGTCGAACGCATGGGCGACGCCTACAGCTGGGTCGGCTATGCGGTACTGCTGGCGCTGGCGCTGAATATCGTTTACGTCCTGCTGCGCCGGATCACCGGCATCCGCACCATTATGCTCACCGGCCACATCATGTTTCAGCAGGCCGGGTTGCTGGCGGTTTTCCTCTATATTCTCGGCTATCCGATGTGGACCACCATTATCTGCAGCGCCGTGCTGGTTTCCCTGTACTGGGGCATTACGGCAAACATGATGTACAAACCCACGCAGGCGGTAACGGACGGCTGCGGTTTCTCCATCGGGCACCAGCAACAGTTCGCCTCCTGGCTGGCCTACAAGCTCGCGCCTTATCTGGGGAAAAAAGAGGAGAGCGTCGAAAATCTGAAACTGCCGGGCTGGCTGAACATTTTCCATGACAACATTGTCTCCACCGCCATCGTTATGACGGTCTTTTTCGGCGCCATCCTGATCTCCTTCGGTCTGGATACCGTGCAGCAAATGGCCGGGAAAACGCACTGGAGTATCTATATTCTGCAAACTGGCTTCCAGTTTGCCGTCGCCATTTTCATCATCGTCCAGGGCGTGCGGATGTTTGTCGCCGAACTCTCCGAAGCCTTTAACGGCATCTCCCAGCGATTGATCCCCGGCGCGGTGCTGGCCATCGACTGCGCGGCGATCTATAGCTTCGCCCCCAACGCGGTGGTATGGGGATTTATGTGGGGCACCATCGGCCAGCTGATCGCCGTCGGCATCCTGATCGTCGTCGGTTCGCCCATCATGATCATTCCCGGTTTTATTCCGATGTTCTTCTCCAACGCCACCATAGGCGTATTCGCCAACCACTTCGGCGGCTGGCGCGCGGCGCTGAAGATCTGCCTGGTGATGGGGATGATCGAAATCTTCGGCTGCGTCTGGGCGGTAAAACTGACCGGCCTGAGCGCCTGGATGGGCATGGCGGACTGGTCGATTCTGGCGCCGCCGCTGATGCAGGGGCTAACGCTCGGCCTGTGGTTTATGAGCGTCGTTATCGTCATTGCGCTGATTTACATGGTCTTTGCCGGCCGCACCTTGCGGGCTGAAGAAGATGCTGAAAAGAAACTCACCGAATCCATGGAGAAATCACTATGACCGTACGAATTCTGGCCGTCTGCGGCTGCGGGCAAGGCAGTTCCATGATTATGAAAATGAAGGTCGGCCAGTTTCTGGCCGAGCAGGGAATCGACCATAGCCTGAACAGCTGCGCGGTAGGCGAATACAAAGCCGAACTGAGCGGCGCCGATATCATTATCGCCTCGACCCATATCGCGGATGAAATCACCGTCAGCGGCAATAAATATGTGGTCGGCGTGCGCAATATGCTCTCCGCCGCCGAATTCGGCCCGAAGCTGCTGGAGGTCATCAAGGCGCACTTTCCGGCGGACCTCAAGCAATAGGACGTGACGATGAAACTACGCGATTCATTGGCGGAAAATCACTCCATACGTCTGCAAGCCGCAGCGGACAGTTGGCAGGAGGCGGTAAAAATCGGCGTTGACCTGCTGGTCGCCGCCGATGTCGTCGAACCGCGCTACTACCAGGCCATTCTGGATGGGGTACAGCGCTTCGGCCCCTATTTCGTTATCGCTCCCGGACTCGCCATGCCCCACGCGCGCCCGGAGGAGGGCGTCAAAAAAACCGGCTTTGCGCTGGTTACCCTGCAAACGCCGCTGATTTTCAATCATGAAGACAACGACCCGGTGGACATCCTGATCACCCTGGCCGCGGTCGATGCCAATACCCACCAGGAGGTGGGCATTATGCAAATCGTCAATCTGTTTGCAGACGAGGCCAACTTTGACCGCCTGCGCGCCTGTCGCACCGCGCGGGAGGTATTGGATTTGATTGACCGGACCGCCGCGGCGGCATGCTGATTAAGGAGTTTACCGATGTCCCATTTACCGATGTTACAGGTCGCGCTGGATAACCAGACGCTGGCCGATGCTTACCGGACCACCCGATTGATTGCCGAAGAGGTGGATATTATTGAAGTCGGCACCATCCTGTGCGTCGGCGAGGGGGTGCGCGCGGTGCGCGACCTGAAA
This sequence comes from Brenneria tiliae, assembly GCF_023347575.1. Taxonomy (NCBI): domain Bacteria; kingdom Pseudomonadati; phylum Pseudomonadota; class Gammaproteobacteria; order Enterobacterales; family Pectobacteriaceae; genus Brenneria; species Brenneria tiliae. Next base: position 124,346 of record NZ_JAKPCB010000096.1, read on the forward strand.
TCTCTTTACCCGCACAAGATTGTGCTGGCGGATGCCAAAATCGCCGATGCCGGAAAAATTCTGGCGCGCATGTGCTTCGATGCGCAGGCCGACTGGGTGACCGTTATTTGCTGCGCGGATATTAACACCGCGGCCGGCGCGCTGGAGGTCGCCGGCGAGTTTCAGGGCGACGTCCAGATCGAGCTGACCGGTTTCTGGACCTGGGAACAGGCGCAGGCCTGGCGCGATATCGGTATCCGGCAGGTGGTCTATCACCGCAGCAGGGATGCGCAGGCGGCGGGCATCGCCTGGAGCGAGGCCGATATCGGCGCGATTAGGCGCCTGGCCGATATGGGCTTTAAGCTCACCGTCACCGGCGGGCTGGCGCTGGAGGATCTGCCGCTGTTCAAAGGCATTCCCATCCACGTGTTTATCGCCGGGCGCAGCATCCGCGACGCCGCGAGTCCGGTAGAGGCGGCGCGTGAGTTCAAGCGCCGCATCGCCCAGCTCTGGGGATAAGGTGACCTCATGCTCACGAAAGCGGTTCCTCTCGGTATTTATGAAAAAGCCCTGCCGCCGGGCGAAAGCTGGCTGACGCGGCTGCAACTGGCGAAAACGCTGGGCTTCGACTTTGTCGAAATGTCGCTGGATGAAAGCGACGGCCGGCTGGCGCGTCTCGACTGGAGCCGCGAACAGCGCCTGGAACTGGTCAACGCCGTTTCCGCCAGCGGCATCCGCGTTCCGTCCATGTGTCTGAGCGCCCATCGGCGCTTTCCGCTGGGCTCGGAGGATGACGACATACGCAATCAGGGGCTGGACATCATGGGCAAGGCCATCCGCCTGGCGCAGGATGTGGGCATCCGCGTTATCCAGCTCGCCGGCTACGACGTCTACTACCAGCGGGCCAACGACCTTACCCGTGAGCGTTTTCGCCAGGGATTGCAACTGGCGGTGGAAATGGCCAGCCGGGCCCAGGTTACGCTGGCGATGGAGATCATGGACTACCCGTTAATGAACTCCATCAGCAAAGCGCTGGGCTATGCCAGCTACCTCAATAACCCGTGGTTCCAGCTTTATCCGGATATCGGCAATCTGTCGGCGTGGGATAACGACGTGCAGATGGAGCTGAGCGCGGGGAAAGGCCATATCGTGGCGGTGCATGTTAAAGACACGCGGCCGGGGGTGTTCAAAAATGTGCCGTTCGGCAGCGGCGTGGTCGATTTTACCCGCTGTTTTACCACGCTGCGCGAGAGCGGCTACTGCGGCCCTTATCTGATCGAAATGTGGAGCGAAACCTCGCCCGACCCGCTAACGGAGATCGCCGCCGCCCGCGACTGGGTTAAACGGCAGATGGCCCGGGCCGGGCTGCCGGTGGAGGAAAACCTATGACAGAGCAACTGAAACAGCAGGTTTTTGCGGCGAATATGGCGCTGCCGCGCCACGGTCTGGTGACCTATACCTGGGGCAACGTCAGCGCCATCGATCGGCGGCGGCAGGTGATCGTCATCAAGCCCAGCGGCGTGGCCTACGAGGTGATGCAGGCCGACGACATGGTGGTGGTCGATATGCAGGGCAAGGTGGTGGACGGCAAATACCGCCCCTCCTCCGATACCGCCACCCATCTGGAGCTTTATCGCCGCTATCCGCAAATCGGCGGCATCGTCCATACCCACTCCACCCATGCCACCGCCTGGGCGCAGGCGGGGCTGGCGATCCCGGCGCTGGGCACCACCCACGCCGACTACTTTTATGGCGCTATTCCCTGCACCCGGCCGTTAACGCCGCGGGAAGTGGCGGAGGAATATGAAAAGAATACCGGCGTGGCCATCGCCCAAACCCTTGGCGACGGCAACCCGCTGCATACGCCGGGGATCGTCGTTTATCAGCACGGTCCTTTCTGCTGGGGCAGGGACGCCGACGAAGCGGTCCACAATGCGGTGGTGATGGAAGAGGTGGCGAAAATGGCGTGGATTGCCTGCTCGATAAATCCGCGCCTGCGGGCGATTGACGATTATCTGATGGATAAGCACTTTAGCCGCAAGCACGGACCCGATGCTTATTATGGGCAGCGGTAAGCTTTATAACCGCCCCCCACCCCCAATAACCCTTATTTTAATGTGACAATCATCACTAAATTGTTACCTCCATCACGCATAAATGTTTTTATCTGGTTAAGTATTGGCTGTATTGTTTGTTTTCGATTATCATAATGCGCGAAAACGAACATTTTAGCGTTATTTTACTGGTGGAGGAAAAACGTGGAAACCAAAGATCTGATTGTGATCGGTGGCGGCATTAACGGTGCAGGCATCGCCGCGGATGCCGCCGGGCGCGGATTATCCGTCCTGCTGCTGGAAGCGCAGGATCTGGCCTGCGCCACCTCCTCCGCCAGCTCCAAATTGATTCATGGCGGCTTACGCTATCTGGAACATTATGAGTTTCGTCTGGTCAGCGAAGCGCTCTCCGAGCGTGAAACCCTGCTGAAAATGGCGCCCCACATCATTTTCCCGCTGCGTTTTCGCTTGCCGCATCAGCCTCACCTGCGCCCGGCGTGGATGATCCGCATCGGTTTGTTTATGTATGACAATATTGGCAAACGCGTTAGCCTGCCCGCCAGTAAAAGCGTGAAATTCGGCGCCGGCTCGGTATTGAAACCAGAGCTGACACAGGGCTTTGAGTATTCGGACTGCTGGGTGGACGATGCGCGTCTGGTGGTGCTGAACGCGCAGGAAGTCGCCAAGCGCGGCGGCGAAGTCCGCACCCGCACCAAAGTCATCAGCGCCCGGCGCGAACAGGACCTGTGGGTGGTGGAAGCCGTCGATTCACTTAGCGGTGAAACGCTCACCTGGCGCGCCAAAGGTCTGGTCAACGCCACCGGCCCCTGGGTGAAGGAGTTCTTTGACGACGGCCTGCACCTGAAATCGCCTTACGGGATCCGCCTGATCAAAGGCAGCCACATCGTGGTGCCCAAAGTACACGATCAGCCTCAGGCGTATATTCTGCAGAATAAAGATCACCGCATTGTGTTTGTGATCCCCTGGCAGGATGAATTCTCGATCATCGGCACCACCGACGTGGAATACAACGGCGATCCCCATAACGTGAAGATCGACGATAACGAAATCGGCTACCTGCTGGACGTGTATAACGATCACTTTAAGCAGCCGTTAAGCCGCGATGATATCGTCTGGACCTATTCCGGCGTACGGCCGCTGTGCGACGATGAATCGGATTCGCCGCAGGCCATCACCCGCGATTACACCCTGTCGGTTGACGATGAACAGGGCCGGGCGCCCCTGTTGTCCGTATTCGGCGGCAAACTGACCACCTATCGCAAACTGGCCGAACATGCGCTGGATAAACTGGAAAAATACTACCCTCAGGCCGGAAAAGCCTGGACCAAAAACGCCGTGCTGCCCGGCGGCGATATTTCCGGCACTCGTGATGACTACGCCGCCGCCCTGCGCCGCCGCTTTAATTTGCCGGAAGCGCTGGCGCGCCGCTATAGCCGCACCTACGGCTCAAACAGCGAACTGATTCTGGCCGATGCCAAAGGCCTTGACGCGCTGGGGGAACATTTCGGCCATGACCTGTATGAAGCGGAACTGCGCTATCTGGTGGAGAAAGAGTGGGCCGTCACGCTGGATGACGTCATTTGGCGGCGGACAAAACTGGGTATGTGGCTGAATGAGGCGCAGCAGCAGCGTATCGCCGAGTGGCTGGATGCTTATCGCCATCAGGCGGCAAAAGCAGGCTAACCCGCCCCTGCAGAACGTTTACATTTTTGCAAAGGTTCTGCATCACCGGTAAGAAGCGAATTATATTCGCTCAGATTGCTGAAAAACCCTTCATCTTCATCGTCATCCCCGCGCAGGCGGGGATCTACTTTCAGATAATGCATTGATATCAAAAAGATTCCTGCTTCCGCAGGAATGACGGATTTGGGGGCGGTATTATAGATGTTTACTTTGTCAATGGTCTGAACGAATTAGCTTCGCCGTTATTTTTCAGGCTAAAAAACCGCTTTCACCGGTGGTTTTTTCTCTTTAACCGTACATACCTCACTTTTAATCAATACCGTTAATCCCGCTCATCACGGTATAAATCAAAAAACCTTATATTCTGACGGCATTGAATATAATGTTTCCAAGAAAACATTAACATTCCATAAAATAACAAAAGAATAAATATTATTAACTACTGCTGATTTTATTTTACCTAAATGACGCATTATATTTATCTATATTTCAATCTAAAGCCATTAAATAAGAATAAGAATCAATAACAATAAATGAATTTAAAATAAATAATTTATAAGAGATTAGTCACAGAATAAAAAATATTATAACCACATTATAAATAAGGTTAATGAACTACGTAAAAATGCCCTATAGTAAAAATGTAATCTACGGCGTCTTTGATATTTTTCTATGGGCTTATTTCATGCTCATTTATTTATTCCCGCAGATTTCAGGATGCAGGAAACCAACACGTCTGTAATTTGAAAGATGGCGGGTTAATGCAGCCAACGCACATGCAGCTTGAAGTATGACGGGTATGCGGGGGATGAGAATTAAATGCCTAATCAGGTTGAACGTCCTTTATTGGATCTGGGGTTAACAAGGCTGGAGTTTCTGCGTATTTCAGGCAAAGGCCTGGCGGGAATAACCATCGCGCCGGCGCTGCTTTCCCTGCTGGGATGCAGGCAGGAGGAGGTTAACAGCGGCAGCGTCGGGCTGACCACCACGCCGAAAGGGGTGCTGGTGACCAAAAGGGCCCGCTGTACCGGCTGCCATCGCTGCGAAACCTCCTGCACCACCTATAACGACGGCAGCGTCGGTTCCTTCTTTTCACGGGTGAAGATCCATCGCCACTTTTATTACGGCGACGGCGGTATCGGCTCCGGCGGCGGACTGTACGGCGATCTTAATTTCACCACCGACACCTGCCGACAGTGTAAAGATCCCGAATGTATGAAGGTCTGCCCGATAAAAGTAATCGCCTATAACGAGGAGAGCGGCTGTATTACGGTCGACGCCAAGCGCTGTATCGGCTGCGCCGCCTGTACCACCGCCTGCCCGTGGATGATGGCGACGGTAAATCCGCAGATCAAAAAGTCCGGTAAGTGTAATTTATGCGGCGAATGCGCCACCGCTTGCCCTACAGGTGCTTTAAGCATTATCGAATGGAAGGATATTACGGTGTGAGCCGCCCGGGTTTACGTCTAGACATTTATCCATGACGATGCTTCATCACTCAGGAAAATAAATCATGATCAACGGTTGGACTGGCAATATATTACGAATCAATTTAAGCAGCGGTGCGATTACCAAAGAAGATTCCAGCAAATATAAAAAATTTATTGGCGGAATGGGATTTGGTTATAAGATCATGTACGACGAAGTCGCCCCGGGAACCAAGCCTTTTGACGAAGCCAATAAGGTGGTGTTCGCCGTCGGGCCGTTAACCGGTTCCGGCGCCCCCTGCAGCTCACGCGTTAATATCACCACGCTGTCCACCTTTACCCGCGGTAATTTAGTCATTGATGCGCATATGGGCGGCTTCTTCGCGGCCTATATGAAATACGCCGGCTATGACGCCATTATTATTGAAGGCAAAGCAGCCGCCCCGGTGTGGATTAATATTCAGGACGACGAGGTCAGCATTGAAAATGCCGCGTTCCTGTGGGGAAAAGGCACCCGCGCCACCACCGAAGAGATCTGCCGCACCACCAATGTGGAAGCCTGCGTCGCCGCTATCGGCCCGGCGGGGGAAAATCTGGTGCCGCTCTCCGGCATTCTGAACAGCCGTAATCATAGCGGCGGCGGCGGCACCGGCGCCGTGCTCGGCTCCAAAAATCTGAAAGCCATCTCGGTCATCGGCACGCGCGGCGTCAACGTCTCGAATCGGGAAGAACTTAAAAACCTGAACGATTACATGATGACGCAGTTAATCGGCGCCAATAATAACCACGTGGTGCCCAGCACCCCGCAGGCCTGGGCGGAATACTCCGACCCCAAATCACGCTGGAACGCCCGTAAAGGGCTGTACTGGAAAGCGGCCGAAGGCGGCCCGATCGAAACCGGCGAAATTCCTCCCGGCGACCAGAATACCGTCGGTTTCCGCACCATGAAATCGGTATTCGACCTGGGGCCGGCGGCCGAAAAATACACCGTGAAAATGGGCGGATGCCACTCCTGCCCGATCCGCTGTTCGGCGCAGTTGAAAGTCCCGCTGGCCAGCGAATACGGCGTGCCGACCACCGGGGGCAACACCTGCGTCGCGCAAACCGCGCATAGCTCGATGTTCCCGCACGGCCCTAAAGATTTTGAGGAAAAAGGGGATGGCAAGGTCATCGCCAATTTTGTGGCGCTAAACGTGTTTGACGATATGGGGCTGTGGTGCAACTACGCCCAGCTACAGCGCGATTTTGTTTACTGTTATTCACACGACGTATTCAAACGCGTACTTCCCGCGGATGAATACGCCTCAATCCGCTGGGATCTGCTGGAGGCGGGCGATCCGGCGTTTATCAAAGATCTCTATCTGCGTCTGGCGCATCGCCAGGGGGAAATCAGCCATCTGGCGGACGGATCTTATCTGCTGGCGCAAAGGTGGGATCTGGGCGAGGAGTACTGGGCAACCACCAAAAACAAACTCTGGTCGCCGATGGGTTTCCCGGTGCATCACGCCAATGAAGCCTCGGCGCAGGTGGGGGCTATCGTCAACTGCATGTTCAACCGTGACGCCATGACCCACACCCATATCAACTACATCGGCAGCGGATTGCCGTTAAAGCTGCAAAAAGAGATCGCCGCCGAACTGTTCGGTTCAGGGGATGCCTACGACGAAACCAAGAACTACACGCCGATCAACCCCTACAAAATCAAATACGCCAAGTGGAGCATCCTCAAATGTTGTCTGCATGACGCGGTGACATTGTGCAACTGGGTCTGGCCGATGACCGTGTCGCCCTTGAAGAGTCGTAACTATCGCGGCGACCTGACGATGGAAGCCAAATTCTTCGCGGCGGTAACCGGCGAAACCACCACGGAAGAGAGTCTGGACCTGGCGGCGGAGCGTATCTTCACGCTGCACCGCGCCTACACCGTGAAGCAGATGAATACCAAAGATATGCGCCATGAGCACGACCAAATCTGTAGCTGGGTATTTGATAAAGACCCCGATATCCCGGCGTTTACCGAAGGCACGGACAAGATGGAGCGCGAGGACATGCAAAAATCGCTGACGATGTTCTATACGGAAATGGGCTGGGATCCTGAGCTGGGCTGTCCGACCCGGGAAACGCTGGTCAGGCTGGATCTGGAAGACGTCGCCGACGATCTGGCCGCGCGGGATTTGCTCCCCGCATAAGCGCTATTGCAGGGTATTGATTATGAAGACGACACCATCATTGACGGCAGAAGAACGGCATGACTCGCTGCCGGATTTAACGAAAAGACGACTGCTGCTGCCGCTATCCCAGCAGACTCCGGCGGCGGATAACGATGTTGCGACGGACGAGGTCAGCGAGCCCCAGGCGCCGTTTTTAGCCGTGGCGGAGTATATCCGCCGGCGTTCGGCGGCGGGTGAACTGGTGAACGAAGGGGAGTTTCAGCAAACGCCTTACTCACTGGATGAGGAAACCGTCAGCCAACTGTTCGAACAGATCGGCGCCAGCGAAGCCTGCGCGGACATTCTCTCCGTCAGCAACGATAAAGAGCGCTATTACTACTCGGATCGCAGCATCAGTCACAACTATGCGCGGATCCTGATTTTCACCCACGAGCAGGATATCTGCAAAACCATTGCCGACACCGTGCGCTTCGAGTGCCAAACCTATCCGCGGCCTTATAAGGTACAGATGCTGCGGTTGCCGCCCTACTCTTTCGATCGGCAAAAGATCGACGAGGCGATGCGTTTTTTCGAACGGTCCGCCGAGTTTCAGGATATTCGCCCTATTGCGGCTTCCAACGGCGAACCCTATTTGTTCAGCGAACGTTTTATGAGTTATGGCAAGGCAAAAGGGCTATGTGAGTGGATTGAGGTTGAACAGTATGAAAATCCTTAACCATTTTCTTATCGACGCGCGACGGGGAAAAAAACCGCTCTGCGCCGCGGCGGGCGACTCACTGGAGAGCTGATGAAAAAGCGAGCTTTAACATCTCGGCTGCAACCGACTTTGAACGACTCATTTTCTGGGAGGCAAGGAAGATGACATGCTCACGCCGTAAATTTGTCCTCGGCATGGGATCGGTGATTTTTTTCAGCGCGCCGCTCTTCTCCGCCCTGGGCGGAACGGATAAAAACAGATCCGTGCGCTACGCCATGATCCACGATGAAGTGCTGTGCAACGGCTGCAATATTTGCGCCGTGGCCTGCCATAAAGTGAATAAAGTCCCGGTGGGCGCGGCACGGATGAGCATCGCCCATATTGCGATGACGCCCCCGGAACAGGGAAACCTCTACCACTTTTTCCGCCACGCCTGCCAGCAGTGCGAAGATGCCCCCTGTATCACCGTGTGCCCGACCGGTTCGTCCTACCGGGATGAAAGCAACGGCATTGTCCGGGTGGACAAGGCGAAATGCATTGGCTGTAGCTACTGTATTTCGGCCTGCCCCTATCAGGTGCGTTATCTCAACCCGACAACCCGCGTCGCCGATAAATGCGATTTCTGTCTGGAGTCGCGCCTGCAAAAAGGCTTTCCGCCCATCTGCGTCAGCGCCTGCCCGCAGAATGCGCTTATTTTCGGGCCAGAGGAGAGCGAGCCCGTTCAGGCCTGGCTGAAAACGCATGAATATTACCAATACCAACTGCCCGATGTCGGCAAGCCGCATATTTATCGCCGCCCCGGCCCGCACGACGTCGCAAAGGTGAACGTATGAATATTATGCCGAATGCCGAGCTATTTCAGGCTCAGCTTTATCAATATGTTTATATCTATACGCCTGACTTCTGGCCGGTATGGCTTATTCTGGCAGGGGTGTTTTTTGTCGGCATGCTGGGGGTATTAACCCTGCACGGGCTGCTGCGCTACCGGCTCGCGCCGCCTCACGCCAGGGAACATGAAGAAAAAGTATATCTCTATTCGCGGGCCATCCGCCTATGGCACTGGAGCAACGCGTCGCTGTTTATTCTGCTGCTCGCCAGCGGCCTGCTTAACCACTTCGCCGCCGGCTCGGTAAAAGACACCGTTATTCTGGTCGCCCTGCATGAGCTGTGCGGCTACCTGTTATTAATCAGCTGGGTCGCCTTTGTGTTGATCAACGCGTTCGGCGGCAACGGCCGCCATTACCTTATCGAGCGTAAAAACTGGGGGCAGCGCGCCTTTCTTCAGGTTCGTTTCTACCTGTACGGCATTATCAAAGGGGAAGATCACCCGTTCCCGGCCACGCCGCGCGCCAAGTTTAATCCATTGCAGCAGGCGGCTTATCTTGGCGTGATGTACGCGCTGCTGCCCGCACTGCTGATAACCGGCGTGCTGTTGAGCAATCCGCTGTGGATCCCGGCTGATTTCGTGCTGCTCAAAGCCTGGCTGCTGCCGCTGCATCTGCTGCTGGCCGTCGCCGGCCTGTTTTTCCTCTGCGGGCATATCTATCTGTGCACCACCGGACGGACGCCCGCCCAAACCTTTCGCTGCATGATTGATGGCTATCATCGTCACTGAGGCGGGAAACAGACAGCGGGGAATAGCAGGCGAAAATGAACAAAATCACCCGACAGCAACTCCATTCATTACAGGTCAGCCCGCGGATTTATCGCTGGTTCCTGCGCCGTTTCCCGCAGGGCGGAGAGTATCAAGATATTCATTACGCCCTGCTGTGCGACGGGTATAGCGAATGGCTGGAAAGCCTGGTGGAGTATGGCTATGCGCTGGGCTTCGACACGCCGCAGTTTATGGCGCAGGAAATCAGCGCCGCGCGGACGATGGTTGAGCGGTTAACGCACGGCGGTGATGGCGTCGTTCAGGTAAAACCCCGCGGCGGGAAATATGCGGCAAACATCCCCAGAGAAGTCCAGCTGGCCTCCGGCGACTCGGCGCTGGATATCGGCTGCATCGGCCTGCAAAGTAAAGTCGCTTTATCCGGCGCCTATAACTTTATGGGCAATTCCGGCGAAAACAGCGGCATCGCCAGCGTAGGCTACGCCTGCCAACTGGTCAGCACCGGTTTTGCCGTGAAGATCAGCAATGCCGGTGAGCACTGCCGCATCGGCAGCTTAGGCGGGCGGGCTCGCATCAGCAATAGCGGAAATTCCGCCAAAATCAGCGGCGCCGGACGCGGCACGCACGTCGCCAACAGCGGCATGCGCAGCTATATCAGCAACGCGGGCGACGGTTCGACCATCGCCAACGTGGGCGATATGTGCAAGCTCGGCGCGGCGGGCGATGAAAGCCGCATCAGCAATAGCGGCGACAACGTGTCAATCACGGTAACCGGCGGGAATGCGGTGGTGACGTCATCCGGCAGCGTAAACACGCTGGTGCTGGGTAAAGGCGGCTGCGCCGCATTAACCTACCACGACGGCGAGCGCACCCGCTTTCTGGTGGTGTATGAAGGGGAAAACGGCGTCGCCGCCGGGGTAAAATACCGCCTTAACGCGTCATTCGAGCTGGAGGCGTGCGGGTAAGGTAAAATTAACGGGGAGACTCGCGCCCATACCGCTCACAATGCGGCCAGCGTGCGAAGCGTATCCGGGTTTTGTTCTACCATTTTAATCAATAAAACCGCCTGTGGATTAGGTTTTGCCCTACCTTGTTCCCAGTTCTGATAGGTTGTTTCCGCGGTATGAAGATACTGAGCGAAAACCGCCTGCGACAGATTCAACTTTTCCCGTACGGATTTGAGTTCATCCGGCGTCATAGATACGCGTTTTCTGATGGCGACACGATGGGATTTCAGCGTTTTCTTACCCGCATTCATCTCACCCCATGCCTTCATTCCGTCAACCAGCTCATCAAATAGATTACGATTACTCATATACTTTGCCCTTTCTTGAGCCTATCCAGCATGTGCCGCAGAATTTCACGTTGTTGTTTTGACAAATCGTCCTGCTCGTTTTTGCCGTAAACCGTAAAAAGCAGAAAGTGTGATTTTTCAATCCACCAATAGTAGATAACACGAATACCGCCGCGTTTCCCTTTACCTCGTCTGTTATCGCCAAACCGAACTTTTCTAAGCCCCCCGGTGTGCTGAATAACGTCGCCACATTGCGGGTAAGCCAATAGCATTTGCTGAAAATCCCGATATTCATCATCGGAAAGATATTCTGCCCTGTGCCTTTCAAAGAAAGGTAATTCTACGAAAATAGCTTCCATGGTTTTCGCTTGTTGTCCTTAACTTGGGTATAGATTATCCCCAACTTGGGTATAGTTCAAGATTGCATCGCTACGCTGGCACGCAGCGCGGCGGCGGCAAGCGCGGACATTGCCAAAAAATTTAGCGCTGGAACGCCAGCGCTCGCCATCAACCGCTACAACCGTATCGGCTTGATATTCCAGATCTCTTCGGCGTACTCGCTGATGGTGCGATCGGAGGAGAAATAGCCCATGCTGGCGATATTGTGCGCCGTGCAGCGCGTCCATTCGTCAACGTTGCGGTACAGCTCGTCCACCCGGTCCTGCGTATCCACATAGCTGCGGTAGTCCGCCAGCAGCTGATAGTAGTCGCCAAAGTTCACCAGCGAATCGAACAGGTCGCTGTAGCGTCTGGCGTCATCCGGGCTGAAAACGCCGGTGGCGATTTGCGTCAGCACCCGGTGCAGTTCGTCGTCCTTATCGTAATATTCACGCGGGTTGTAGCCATTCTGACGCAGCGCTTCCACCTGATCGGCGGTATTGCCGAAGATAAAGATGTTTTCTTCGCCGATATGCTCCCGCATTTCGACGTTCGCGCCGTCCAGCGTACCGATGGTCAGCGCGCCGTTAAGCGCGAATTTCATATTGCTGGTGCCGGAGGCTTCGGTGCCCGCCAGAGAGATCTGCTCGGAGAGATCCGCCGCCGGGATAATGATCTGCGCCAGACTGACGCCGTAGTTCGGAATAAACACCACTTTCAGCCGATCGTGCAGCGCGGGATCGCTGTTGATCACCTTGGCGACGTCGTTGATCAGATTGATGATATGCTTCGCCATATAGTAGGCGGAGGCCGCCTTGCCGGCAAAAATCGCCACGCGCGGCACGCGATCCACCTCCGGGTCGTCCTTGAGGCGGTTATACAGCGTGATGATATGCAGCACGTTGAGCAACTGCCGTTTATATTCGTGGATCCGCTTAATCTGTACGTCGAACAATGCCTCCGGATTCACCACGATATTCAGGTTTTCCGCGATATAAATCGCCAGCCGCTTTTTATTCTCCAGCTTGGCCTCGCGGATCTTCTGCACGAACGCCGGATAGTCGATATGCGGCTTCAGTTCGGCCAGCTGGCTGAGATCGGTGCGCCAGGTCTGCCCGATGGTATCGTCCAGCACCTTGGCCAGCGGACGGTTGGCCAGCGCCAGCCAGCGCCGCGGCGTCACCCCATTGGTCTTGTTGCAGAAACGGTCGGGGAACAGGCGCGCGAAGTCGGCGAACAGCGACTGCACCATCAGATCCGAATGCAGCTCCGACACCCCGTTCACTTTATGGCTCGCCACCACCGCCAGCCAGGCCATGCGGACCCTGCGCCCGTTGGTTTCCTCAATGATGGATACCCGCGCCAACAGCTCGTTGTCGCCGGGGAACTGCTCCTGGACGTATTCCAGAAAATGCTCGTTAATATCGAAAATCAATTGCAGGTGGCGCGGCAGAATTTTGCCCAGCATATCCACCGGCCAGGTTTCCAGCGCTTCCTGCATCAGGGTGTGGTTGGTATAGGAAAAGACTTTGGTGACCACCTCCCAGGCGGCCTGCCATTTGAACTTGTGCTCGTCGATCAGCAGCCGCATTAATTCCGGGATCGCCAGCACCGGGTGGGTATCATTCAGATGGATGGCGAACTTCTCCGCCAGATTGTCGTAGGTATTGTGCATCATCCAGTGGCGGTTGAGGATATCCTGCACCGTGGCGGAAACCAGGAAATACTCCTGGCGCAGGCGCAGCTCGCGTCCTGAATAGGTTGAATCATCGGGATAGAGCACCCGGGATACGTTTTCCGAATGGTTTTTATCTTCCACCGCCGCGAAATAGTCGCCCTGATTGAACTTGCCCAGGTTGATTTCATTACTGGCCTGCGCGCTCCACAAACGCAGGGTATTGGTCGCATCGGTGTCGAAACCGGGAATGATCTGGTCATAAGCGCAGGCGATGACTTCTTCGGTTTCCAGCCAGCGGGCTTTGGTGCCCTCCTGCTGGATACGTCCGCCAAAGCGCACTTTGTAGCGGGTGCTGTGACGGACGAACTCCCACGCGTTGCCGTACTCCAGCCAGTAGTCCGGCGATTCGGCCTGCTGCCCGTTGACGATATTCTGCTTGAACATGCCGTATTCATAACGGATGCCGTAGCCCCGCCCCGGCAGCGCCAAAGTAGCCAGCGAATCGAGAAAGCAGGCCGCCAGCCGCCCCAAACCGCCGTTGCCCAGACCGGGATCGTTCTCTTCCTGCAACAGGTCCTCCAGCTCCAGACCCATGCCGTCCAGCGCGGCGTTTAAATCGTCATACAGCCCCATCGCCAGTAACGCGTTTGACAGCGTGCGCCCGAGCAAAAACTCCATGGAGAGATAATAGACCTGGCGGACATCCTGCGACAGCTGCGCCCGGTTGGAACGCAGCCAGCGTTCCACCATACGGTCGCGCACCGCCAGCAGCGTGGCGTTCAGCCAGTCATGCTTGGTGGCTATCGCCGGATCCTTACCCACGGCGAACATCAGCTTGTAAGCGATGGAATGTTTCAACGCTTCTACACTGAGCGTTGGTGCAGTATAGGTAAACGGCGTGTTCATAATATTCATTCCCAAGTCAAGTTAATTGCGGTAATTACCACAAGCGTTGATATAGCGTACGATAAGCCTGAGCGGCCACCTGCCAACTGAAATCCATCGCCATCGCCTGACGCTGCACATAACGCCACAGCGTCGGGCGCGACCAGAGTACAAACACCCGACGGATCGCCCGGGATAACGACCCGATATTGCTGTCGTTAAACACAAAGCCGCTCGCCAGGCCATCCGCCAGATTTTCCAGCGAACAATCCGCCACCGTATCCGCCAGTCCCCCGGTACGGCGCACCAGCGGCAAGGTGCCGTATTTCAGCCCGTAGAGCTGCGTTAACCCGCAGGGCTCGAACCGGCTGGGAACCATAATCACATCCGCCCCGCCGATGATGCGGTGAGAAAAGGCTTCGTGATAGCCAATCTGCACCCCGACCTGGCCGTGATACTTGGCCGCGGCGGCCAGAAACCCTTCCTGCAATTGGGCGTCGCCCGCCCCCAGCACCGCCAGCTGCCCGCCCTGGTCCAGCAGATCGGGCACCGCGTCCAGCGCGATATCCAGCCCTTTCTGGCTGGTCAGGCGGCTGACGATGGCGAACACCGGCGCTTTGTCATCCACCTTGAGCCCCATCGCCGTTTGCAGATGCCGTTTATTCTCGGCCTTGTTCGCCAGCACGTCCCGGTTGTAATGGCTGGTCAGCAAAGAGTCATGCGCCGGATTCCAGATAGCGTCGTCCACCCCGTTGAGAATGCCCGATAAACGACCCTCCTCCTCGCGGGTTTTCAATAACCCTTCCATGCCGTAACCGTATTCGGGCAGGGTGATTTCATGCGCATAGGTCGGGCTGACGGTGGTAACGTGATCCGCGTAATACAGCCCGGCCTTGAGATAGGAAATCTGCCCATGGAACTCCAGCCCATAAACCTGAAAGAAATCCGCCGGCAGTTGCAGCTCGGCCATATGCCGGGCGTCAAACAGCCCCTGATAGGCTAAATTATGGACGGTAAATACCGATTTTGCCGGGTGGTTGCGGGCGGCCAGATAGGCGCAGGTCAATCCGGCATGCCAGTCATGGGCATGCACGATGTCGGGCCGCCAGTAATGATCCAGCCCGCAGGCCACTTCACTCCCCATCCAGCCCAGCAGCGCGAAACGTAAATAGTTATCCGCATAGGCGTACAGCGCGGGGTCGTGATAGGGACTGCCCGCGCGCTGATACAGCGTCGGGGCGTCGATCAGATAAATTCCGACGCCGTTAAAATGGCCGTACAGCAGGATGACATGCCCGGCGAACGTATCCAGTTCACGTACCACCTGCGTATTGGTGATCCCTTTTTTCAGCGCGGGGAAAGCGGGCAGCATCACCCGGACATCCATGCCCGCCTCAATCTGTGCCGCCGGCAATGCCCCGACCACATCCGCCAGACCACCGGTTTTCAACAGTGGAAACAGCTCTGAACAAACATGTAATACCTGCATTGTCACTCCTGTTTTGCCCCAATGACTTTACGCGGGAAACAAATGGCGAGCCTGTTTTCCCGATTACCGTTTTTCCAGCATCGCCCGCGTTACCAGCACAATCCCTTCCTCCGAGCGATAAAACCGGCGGCTGTCTTCTTCCGCATTTTCGCCGATGACGGTGCCCTCCGGGAGCTGACAGGCGCGATCGATAACGCAGCGGCGCAAACGACAGGAGCGCCCGACGACCACGTCCGGCAACAATACCGTTGAATCTATGCTGCAAAATGAATTAACCCGCACGCGCGGAAACAGCACCGAGTGCGTCACCACCGAACCGGAAACGATGCAGCCGCCGGAAACCAGCGAGTTCATGGTCATACCGTGGCTACCGGAGTGATCCTGGACGAATTTCGCCGGCGGCAATGACTCGATCGCCGAGCGGATCGGCCAGCTACGGTCGTACATATCCAGCTCCGGCGTGACGGACGCCAAATCGAGATTCGCCTGCCAATACGCCTCCAGCGTGCCGACATCCCGCCAGTAGGGGCGATCGCTGTCGCCCGAGGTGACGCTGGAGAGGGTAAAAGGATGGGCCCAGGCGGCGCGCTGGGCGACGATTTTCGGGATCAGATCCTGACCGAAATCGTGGTTGGATTCCGCCACGCTGAGATCTTCTTCCAACTGGCGATAAAGGTAGTCGGCATTAAAAACATAGATCCCCATGCTCGCCAGCGCCATCTCGGGGTTATCCGGCATCGGCACCGGCTGCGCCGGCTTTTCGGCGAAATCGAGGATGCGGTGCTGGCTGTCCACGCTCATCACGCCGAAGGCGCTGGCTTCCCTCAGCGGCACCGGCAGGCAGGCCACGGTGCATTCCGCCCCCTTTTCCACGTGGTCGATCAGCATGCGTGAATAATCCATCTTGTAGATATGATCGCCCGCCAGTATCACCACGTACTCCGCCCGATAACGGCGGATGATATCCAGATTCTGGCACACCGCATCGGCGGTGCCGCGATACCAGTGTTCGGCGGCGGAGTTGCGCTGCTGCGCCGGCAGCAGATCGATAAATTCGTTCATCTCCACGTTCAGGAAAGACCAGCCGCGCTGAATATGCTGCACCAGCGTATGCGACTGATATTGCGTAATCACCCCGATGCGCCGGATGCCGGAGTTGAGGCAGTTGGACAGGGCGAAATCAATAATGCGGAATTTGCCGCCGAAATGAACGGCGGGCTTGGCGCGCAAAGCCGTCAGGTCTTTTAAACGCGTTCCCCGGCCTCCCGCCAGAATTAGCGCCACCGATTTAAGCGGTAATTGTCTTGCCAGCATCAGGGGATCGTTTTTGTCGTTACTCACCATGGCTAACTCCTTTTCATTATTTTGTAAGGATACAGACCGCCGGTGCATTCCCTTGCCATACCCCATCGTTAATCCGGGACGTGTTGTCATCAAAAGGTGGAGAGACCCGCCACTGCCCCGGCGGCAGGATGAAATCTCCCGTCTGCGCGCCGGCGTTAATCAGCAGCAGCCAGCGTTCGGAAAGCACAATCTGCAGTTGGCGCTCGCCCTGCTCCCATTGCTGCGCGGTCAACGGTTGCCCGCTGATATCCAGCCATTGCACCGCGTTATCCCCCTCCCGCCACCACGCCTCCTGATGCAACGCAGGTATGGCGCGGCGCAGGCGGATTAACCCGGCGGTAAAGCGGATCAGATCTTCGTCCACGTCATCCCAGTGCAGCCAGGTCAGTTCGTTATCCTGACAGTAGGCGTTGTTGTTGCCCTGCTGGCTGTGCCCCTGTTCATCCCCCGCCAGCAGCATGGGGGTGCCCTGCGACAACAGCAGCGTGGTCAGCAGCGCCCGCTGGCTGGCATGGCGGCGGCGCTGCGTATCGGCATCAGCGTCCAGTCCCTCGGTGCCGTGGTTATGACTGAAATTGCCGTCGGTGCCGTCGCGGTTGTTTTCACCGTTCGCTTCATTATGTTTATGGTTAAAACTGACCAGGTCGCGCAGGGTAAAGCCGTCGTGGGCGGTAAGTTTGTTGACCGAGGCGTAGGGCAGGCGATCGTGATGCTGGAAGATATCGCTGGAGGCGGCAAAACGGCGGGCGAACGCGCCGAGCGGAATATCGCCATGCAGCCAGAAGCGGCGCATATCGTCGCGATAGCGATCGCTCCATTCGGCGAACGGCGGCGGAAACCGCCCCAGCTGATAACCGCCGTGGCCCAGATCCCACGGCTCGGCGATCAGCTTGCAGCCCTCAAGCCGGCGGTCGTTTTTCATCGCCGTCAGTAGCGGCGCCGCGGCGTTGAATTCCGGCGTGCGCCCCAGCACCGTCGCCAGATCGAAACGGAAGCCGTCGACGTGGCAGGCTTCGCGCCAAAAACGCAGACAGTCCATCACCCAGTCGGCCACCGCCGGGTGGTTAAGGCGCAGCGCGTTGCCGCAGCCCGTCCAGTTGTGGTATTCGCCCTGCTCGCCCAGCCAGTAATAGCTGCGGTTATCGATGCCGCGCTGCGCAAGGGTCGGTCCTTCCACGTCCAGTTCGGCGCTGTGGTTAAACACCACGTCGAGAATGACTTCGATACCGGCGCTATGCAGCGCTTTCACCGCATCGCGGAATTCGTTAAGCGCGTCCTCGCCGGCGGCCAGGCTGTTATCCGCCGCGAACGGCAGCAGCACGTTATAGCCCCAGTAATTACGCAGCCCCAGGCGCTGTAGCCGCGGTTCGTCGGCGTGCTGCTGGACCGGCAGCAGTTCCAGCGCGGTGACGCCCAGCGTTTGCAGATAGTCGATAACCGCCGGGTGGCCCAGCGCGGCATAGCTGCCGCGGATCTCCTGCGGGATAGCGGGATGCAGCTGGGTCAGCCCGCGCACGTGGGCTTCATAAATAACGGTCCGGCTCCACGGCGTCTGCGGATGGCGGTCGTCCTGCCAGTCATAGTCCTCGGCGACGACGACGCACCTGGGCATCACCGCCGCGCTGTCGCGCTCGTCGCGGGCGTCGACGCCGCCTTGCAGGCTGTCGTCGTCCGCCACCCAGCCGTCCAGCCGACGGGCGCACGGGTCAAGCAACAGCTTATGCGGGTTAAAACGTAAGCCTTGCGACGGTTCGAAAGGCCCGTCCACCCGGAAACCATAGCGCAACCCCGGCTGCGCGCCGGGCAGATAGCCGTGCCAGATATCGCCGCTGCGCGCGGTTAACTCCAGCCGCCGTTCCTGCTGACGCTCATCAAACAGGCAGAGTTCAACCCGTTCGGCGTGCGCCGAAAACAGGGCGAAATTAACGCCTTCGCCGTCAAAACTCGAACCCAGCGGGGTGGGGCTGCCCGCTTGCAATACCGCCATTCATGCCTCCCTCGCCAGATACAGCGTCGCCAATGGAGGAATGGTCAGCACCAGCGACTGCGGCCGCTGGTGGCTGCCGATATCTTCGCTGTGCACCGGTCCGTCATTGCCCAGATTGCCGCCGTGGTAATAATGGGAGTCGGTGTTGACGATCTCCCGCCACCAGCCGGGCTGATTGATGCCGATGCGATAGCCGTAGCGCGGCACCGGGGTAAAATTGCTCACCACCAGAATTTCATTGCCCTGCTCGTCGCGCCGCACAAAGGCGAATACCGAGTTTTCCCGGTCGTCCACCACCAGCCACTCGAAGCCCTGCGGCTGGAAATCCAGCTGATACAGCGGCGGCCGTTGGCGATAACAGTGGTTGAGATCGCGCACCAGCTGCTGCACGCCGCGATGCCAGCCCTCGGGTTCGTCCAGCAGATGCCAGTCCAGGCTGGCGTCGTAATTCCACTCGCGCCCCTGCGCGAACTCGCAGCCCATAAACAGCAGCTTTTTGCCGGGAAACGCCCACATAAAACCGAAGTACGCCCGCAGGTTGGCGAACTTCTGCCAGGCGTCGCCGGGCATGCGGTCAAGCAGCGAACGTTTGCCGTGCACCACTTCGTCGTGAGAAATCGGCAGGACGAAGTTTTCGCTGTAGGCGTACAGCATGCCGAACGTCAGCCAGTCGTGGTGGTATTTGCGGTGAACCGGGTCGAGCTGCATGTAAGACAAGGTGTCGTGCATCCATCCCAGATTCCACTTGTAATGAAACCCCAGACCGTTGCAGTCGGGGGGGAGCGTCACCCCCGGATAATCCGTCGACTCCTCGGCAAGGGTAATGGCGCCCGGCGCGGCGTGGCCCAGCATCTGGTTGGTGTAGCGCAGGAAGGAGATGGCTTCGAGATTCTCTTTTCCGCCGTAGTGGTTCGGCACCCACTCCCCCTGGTTACGGCTGTAGTCGCGATAGATCATCGACGCCACCGCGTCCACCCGCAGCCCGTCGATGCCGTAGTGCTCCATCCAGAACAGGGCGTTGCCCGCCAGATAGTTGCGCACCTCATGGCGGCCATAGTTGTAAATCAGGGTATTCCAGTCCTGATGGTAGCCTTCCTTGGGATCGGCGTATTCATACAGCGCCGTGCCGTCGAACTGCGCCAGACCGTATTCGTCGACGGGGAAATGCCCCGGCACCCAGTCCAGCAGCACGTTGATGCCCGCCTCATGAAAGGCGTCGATAAATTTTCTGAACTCCTGCGGCGTGCCGAAGCGGCGCGTCGGCGCATACAGGCCGAGCGGCTGGTAGCCCCAGCTGCCGTCAAACGGGTGTTCATTGATGGGCATCAGTTCGATATGGGTAAAGCCCATCTCCGTGACGTAGGCGATAAGCTGCTCCGCCAGTTCCTGATAGCTGAGCCAGAAATTGTTATCCGTATGCCGCCGCCAGGAGCCAAGATGAACTTCATAAATGGAAATCGGCTCCTGTAAGCCATTCGCCCGGCGGCGCGCTTCGCTGGTCGGGACCTTATCCGGCAGCGGGGTAATCAGAGAGGCGGTATCCGGCCGCATTTGCGCTTCAAACGCGTAAGGATCGGCTTTCAGGCGCACGTTGCCGTGGCGGTCGATCATCTCATATTTATACAGTTGTCCCTGCGTCACGCCGGGCAGAAACAGCTCCCAAATGCCGTTTTCCTTTCTCAAGCGCATAGGATGGCGGCGACCGTCCCAGAAATTGAACTGACCGACGACGGAAACGCGCTGCGCATTCGGCGCCCAGACCGCAAAACGCGTTCCTTCCACCCCATCCAGCGTCGCCAGATGCGCGCCCAGACGTTCATACGGACGCAGATGCGTGCCTTCCGCCAGCAGCCAGATATCCAGATCCTGCAACAGCGGCCCGAAACGGTAGGGATCTTCAAGCAGATAGGTTTCCTGTTGCCAGGTCACCGCCAGGCGGTAGTGAAACGGTTTTTTTCGGCGCGGCAGCACGGCGGAAAAAAAACCGCGCTCATCGTCGCACCTCAACTGCGCTACCTTACGCCCGTTATCGGCCTCCACCACCCAGACTTCCCGGGCGTCGGGCAATAATGCCCGTACTTCAAGACCTTTGGCGCTTTGGTGCATTCCCAATAGTGAAAATGGATCGGCATAATGCCCGGCAATAAGTGAATTAATCGCATCTGAAAACTCCGGCATGGTATCCATCCTCTGATTAACCATTTGAATTAAACAAATATGTTACGTAAATAGCCCATCATGATGCGGTTATATTTATCCTCAATTAGCATTTAAAAATAAAATTAATAAAAACAATGAATTAAAAAAATAAGACATTAATCACCCGCGAAAAAAATAATTCACAGCGTGAAAAAATGCATATAACAACTTACTACTATTCAGCGTAGCCAAAGAATGAGCAAATATCTGAGACGACACCGAATTTTTCTGTTTATATTTATACAAATAAGGTCTGAAAGAGAGGTTCAGCACATATTGATTAAAATACCATTCGCACCAAGAGGAAAAACGGCGCTATTTCCACTGAAATTTAAATACCGTCTACTAATTAAGATATTAGGAACATTATCGGCCTGAAAACCGCAACGCATCCTCCGCCAAAGATTTTCCCGTCGTCACAGCCGGGTGCGCTGCGCTTTGGAGGCCGAACGCAACAGGTCGCGTATCGCGCGAATCAATACTTCTTTGCTGCGCCCGCGGCGGAAGATCAGCGAAAACGGCGCCTGATAGCCATAGTCGGTGGGCAGCAGCGCGCGCAGTCGCCGCCTCTGCACCCAGGGCAACGCATAGTGCTCAGGCAAATAGCCGATATATTTCCCCGACAGGATCAACAGCAGCTGCGCCTCCATGCTTTCCACGGTAGCGGTGCTTTGCTTGAAACCCCGTTTGCCCAAATCCGACGAGCTCCAGTAACTGCGCGTCACCATACGCATCTGGGCGACATGCGACGCTTCGGGATGCGCCACCCCGAACAGCTCGTGCTGGTCGCTGCAATACAGCCAATGCTGTTCGCGGTACAGCGGATGGGCGATCACGCTGTTGCCCTGTAGCGGAAAATTGCCTACCGCCACATCCAGCTCGTTATCCAGAATGCCCTGCAACAGCGCATGCGGGCTTTTGATTTGCAGATTGATGTGCACCAAAGGAAAGCGGTCGCTGAAGCGGCCGATGGCGTCGGCGATGGAGAGCACCGGATCGGTGACCGTGGCGTCAAGCACGCCAAGGCGCAAAGTCCCGCCCTGTTCTCCCTGTAGCGTGGCGGTATAGCGATCGAAATTTTCCAGATTGTTCATCAGATAGAGCGTCTGCTGCAAAAACGCCTCGCCTTTAAGGGTCAGCGCGAAACCGCCCCGGCCGCGCTGGCAGAGTACGAATCCCAGCTTCTCTTCCAATTCGCTCATGTAGTTGCTGATGGCGGAAATCGTCAGGTTAAGCTCCTGCTGGGCGCGGGCGTAGCCCTGATGTTTCGCCACGATGGTGAAAATATACAGCAAGCGCAGATTGGGCAGTTTTCCAATGGACATCACATTGTTTCCGCAAGGAAGAGGGACGATTAGTTTTCAAATTACTGAACTGATTTTTTGTATTCTGCTATTTTCCCCACCCGTCGTCTACCGCACTATTTTCCCGCTAACAGCCTGGCCGGCGCGTATCCGGCCCTAGTCGACGTGGGAAATAGCGACAATGGAAAAAAAACAGTATCAGCAGCCCCAGGGCGGTAACGAGATGCCGCGTTTCGCCGGACGCGCCACCATGATGCGTCTGCCCTACAGCGACGGCCCCGCAGGGCTGGACGCCGCCTTTATCGGCATTCCGCTGGATATCGGCGCCTCTCAGCGCGCCGGCACCCGCTACGGGCCGCGCCATATCCGCAGTGAATCCGTGATGATCCGTCCCTACAACATGGCGACCGGCGCCGCGCCGTTCGACTCTCTGCAGGTGGGCGATCTGGGCGATGTGCCGATCAACACCTACAGCCTGCTGAAGTCGGTGGACATCATCGAAGATTACTACACCACGCTCAACGACTGGCCGCTGATCCCGCTGACGCTGGGCGGCGACCATACCATCACGCTGCCGATCCTGCGCGCGTTGACGAAGAAGCACGGCCCGATCGGGCTAATCCACGTGGACGCCCATACGGATACCAACGATGAGATGTTCGGCGAAAAGATCGCCCACGGCACCACGTTCCGCCGGGCGGTGGAAGAAGGACTGCTGGACTGCCGGCGCGTGGTGCAAATCGGCCAGCGGGCGCAGGGCTATACCAGCGAAGATTTCCAGTGGGGCGTCGATCGGGGTTTTCGCCTGATCCCGGCCGAGCAGTGCTGGCACCGCAGCCTGACGCCGTTGATGGCGGAAGTGCGCGCCCGGATGGGCGACGGTCCGGTATACCTTTCTTACGATATCGACAGCCTCGATCCGGCCTGGGCGCCCGGCACAGGTACGCCGGAAGTGGGCGGATTGACCTCGGTGCAGGGGCTGGAGATCGTGCGCGGCTGCCAGGGGCTCAATCTGGTGGGCTGCGATCTGGTGGAAGTCTCGCCGCCCTACGATATCAGCGGCATGACCGCCCAGATGGGCGCCAACCTGCTGTATGAAATGCTGTGCGTACTGCCGGGCGTGGCGCAACGATGAGCGCCGCGACGTTTAGGTTACCGGCTCGCCATCAAACATCAACATACGACTCAACTCACGGGAGCACCGCCATGCAATCATTCAATGTTCGGCGCCGACTGCGCGTCGCCGCTCTATTTGCCCTGACGCTGGGCGCAAACGTCCTGTCGTCATCCCATGCCGCCACCGTTCCCCCCACGCTGACGCCGGGCGTGTTCAAGGTCGGCATCGAAGTGGCCTACCCGCCGTTCGAATCCTGGCAGGACGGACAGGTCGTCGGCTTTGACGCCGAGCTCGCCGCCCTGCTCAATAAGCATCTGGGTACCCGGCTGGCGCTGACCGACACGCAGTTTTCCGGACTGATCCTCGGGCTGAACGCCGCCAAACACGACGCGGTGATTTCCGCCCTGTACGTCACCGCCGATCGCACCGCGCAGGCGGACGCCATCCCATACGCCGACACCGGCGCCTACATTCTGACGCGCCGCGACGGCAAGGCCGCGCCGCAGGATGAAAAAGCGCTGTGCGGTCTGACCGTCGGCCTGCAACAGGGCTCCGTCTGGGTGAAGCAGCTGCGGCAACTCTCCGCCGACGAGTGTCTGCCCAACGGTAAACGGCCCATCGCCGTCAAGGAATACCCCACCGCGCCGGAAACCCTGCAGGCGCTGCTGGCGGGCCATATTCAGGCGCAGGTCGAGATGGCGGGCGCGGCGCGCATGTTCGCCGAGCGCAGCCGCGGCAGGGCGATAATCAGTTCGCCGCAGATCATTTATCCGCAGACGCTGGGCATCTACGTGAAAAAAGGTAATCAGGCGCTGCTGAGCGATCTGAAAACCGCGCTGCAAACGATCCGCGATAACGGCGAATACGCCGCCCTGCTGGAAAAATACCGGCCTTACGGCATTACCGACACCGCCGCGCGTTAACGCGCGGCATCAATTTTATCCGCTCAGGGAGTTTTGGCCGCCATGATTTTCGACTGGACCTACTTTTTCTCGCTGTTTTCCATGCGGGCGTTCTGGCAAGCCAGCGTCACCGTGGTGGAGCTGAGCATCCTGTCCTGGCTTATCGGCCTGATATTGGGCTTTATCGTCGCCAGCGCCCGCCAGTCCGGCCCCCTCTGGCTGCGCGGCGCGAGTCAGGTCTATATCTGGCTGTTCCGCAGCGTGCCGCTGCTGGTGCTGGTGGTATTCGTCTACAACCTGCCGCAAATGCTGCCGGCCACCGGCGCCGTGCTTGGCAACGCCTTTTTCGCCGGGCTGGTCGCCACCGTGCTGGTGGAAACCGCCTACATGTCCGAAATTCACCGCGGCGGTCTGCTCTCCGTGGCGAAAGGACAGCACGAGGCCGGGCACGCGCTCGGCATCCGCTTCCTCGGCGTGCAGCGGCTGGTGGTGATCCCGCAGGCGCTGCGCATTTCGCTCCCGGCGCTGGTTAATGAATTCGTCACCATCGTCAAACAGACGTCGCTGGTGTCGGTCATCTCCCTGCCGGAACTGCTGATGACCGGCCAGCGCCTGTACGCGGAAAATTTTCTGGTGATGGAGACGCTGGCCGCGGTGGCGGTGTACTACATTCTGATCGTATCCCTGTTTACCCTGCTGTTTCAGTGGCTGGAGCGGCGGGTTAACGTTCAGGCGCGCACGCCGGGCACGCTGGTGGAAAGCGCGCTGGCCGCGCTGCGGCGGCAGGCTATCGCCCCGGTGTTCCGCCAGCCGTCGGCGCGCCCCGGCGAGCCTAACGCGCTGCTGCTGAAAAATATCCATAAGGCTTACGGCCGGCATCAGGTACTTAAAGGCATCAACCTGACGGTGGCGCCCGGCGAAGCGATCAGCATCATCGGCCCGTCGGGGTCGGGTAAAACCTCCCTGATCCGCACCGTCAACGGGCTGGAAAACCTCGATCGCGGCGAAATCATCCTGTTCGGCGAGGAATTTATCGTCGCCGGCGGCCCGCGGGAGAACGAGGGCCTGCGGCGCGGCATCCGACGCATCGGCATGGTATTTCAGAGCTTCAACCTGTTTCCCCACTACACCATTTTGCAAAACGTGATGCTGGCGCCGCGCTACCACGGCCGGCCCGACGACGCCGCCACGCGGCGCGCGCAGGCGCTCTACCTGCTGGATAAGGTCGGGCTGCTGGCCCATGCGGAAAAATATCCGCACCAGCTATCCGGCGGCCAGCAGCAGCGCGTGGCCATCGCCCGCGCTCTGGCGCTGTCGCCGGACATCATGCTGTTCGACGAACCGACGTCGGCGCTCGACCCGGAACTGGTGGGCGACGTGCTGAAAGCGATCGGCGGACTGGCTCAGGAGGGCATGACCATGCTGATCGTCACGCATGAGATGGACTTCGCGCTGGCGATTTCCGACCGGGTGGTGCTGATGGAACACGGCGGCATTCAGGCGGACGCGTCGCCGGCGGCGATCCGCGCGGGCGGGGCGGACCCGGCGCTACAGCGCATCCGGCAGTTTATGGGCGTTCATGACGCCGCGCGCTGACCTTTGCCGGCATGACCGGCTCGCCTCAGCCATACGAAAAAAATATTACTGCTCGTTTCCCCCGCCGTGCCAAATAGATAGCGGTGTTTGAAGAAGCGGATGCGTCGACATAACGCGTTCACGATATTTAGGCGTAATTACATGGTCAGCAGCGACAACGGCAATACCATCACCGCGGATAAGACGTCGGCGGGCTGGCGCGCGTCCCTTTACCTCGGACTGCGCCGCCAGTCGGGGCGCACGGTGGTCGCCGAACGCCGCCATACCGGGCCGTTGCTGATCCAGCGGCCGTTTTATCCCGAGGGCGAAACCTGCCACGTCTACCTGCTGCATCCTCCGGGCGGCGTGGTGGGCGGCGACCGGCTCGGCGTCGAAATCCGTCTGGCGCCGGAAGCGCGGGCGCTGATCACCACGCCGGGCGCGACCAAATTTTATCGCAGCGCGGGCGAAACCGCGCGTCTGCAGCAAAGGTTTCGTCTGGCGTCCGGCAGCTGCCTGGAATGGCTGCCGCAGGACACGATTGTCTTTCCCGGGGCCAGAGCGCAGGTGGACACCTGCTTTCACCTTGAGAACGACGCCCGGCTGATCGCCTGGGAAACCTTCTGTCTCGGCCGCCCCGTAATGCGGGAAATCTTTGCCAGCGGCGAACTGAAAACGCGGCTGCGCGTGCTGCGCGACGGCGCGCTGACGCTGCATGAAACGCTGCGCATTCTCGACGGCGATCTCGACTGTCTCGCCGGCCACGCGCTGGTCGGCACCATGCTAATGACGCCCGCCGGGCCGGAAACGCTGGAAAAGGCGCGCGCGCTGCTGGCGTCCAGCGCCCTGCCCGCCGGGGCCACGCTGCTGGACGGATTGCTGGTCGTCAGAATGCTGGCCGGCGACAACCGGCAGATGCAATCCCTCCAGCAGGCGCTCTGGTTCGGCCTGCGCGACGCCATCGTCGGGTTGCCGCCGCTGCCGCCGAGAATATGGTCTACGTGAATTAAGGAAACGATTTTGGAACTCACCCCCAGAGAAAAAGACAAGCTGCTGCTGTTTACCGCCGGTCTGGTGGCCGAACGCCGCCTGGCGCGCGGTCTGCGCCTCAACTATCCCGAAGCGGTGGCGCTGATCGGCGCGGCCGTTATGGAGGGCGCGCGGGATGGCAAAAGCGTGGCTGAACTGATGGAGTTCGGGCGGCACATCCTCACGCGCGATCAGGTGATGGACGGCATCGCCGAACTGATTACCGACGTGCAGGTGGAGGCCACCTTTCCGGACGGCACCAAGCTCGTCACCGTACACAATCCGATTGAGTGAGGGCCTGAGCATGATCCCAGGTGAAATACAGGTCGCCGACGGCCGCATCGCGCTGAATGCGGGACGCGAGCGCGTCAGCGTGGTCGTGGAAAATCACGGCGACCGGCCGATCCAGGTCGGTTCGCACTACCATTTTTATGAGGTCAATCCCGCGCTTGCGTTCGATCGCGCCATGACGCGCGGCTACCGGCTGGATATCGCGGCCGGCACCGCCGTGCGTTTTGAACCGGGCCAGGCGCGGGAGGTGACGCTGGTGGCGCTGGCCGGCCGGCGTCAGGTCTTCGGCCTGCGCGGCGAGGTGATGGGCAAACTGGATGGACAACGCGATGACTAGCATTTCCCGGCAGGCATACGCCGATATGTTCGGCCCCACCGTGGGCGATCGGGTGCGGCTCGCCGATACCGCGCTGTGGGTGGAAGTGGAACGGGATCTCACCGTCTACGGCGAAGAGGTCAAGTTCGGCGGCGGCAAGGTGATCCGCGACGGCATGGGGCAAGGCCGGATGCTGGCGGACGAGGCGATGGATCTGGTGCTGACCAACGCGCTGATTATCGACCACTGGGGCATTGTAAAGGCGGATATCGGCATCAAAGAGGGCCGCATTCGGGCCATCGGCAAGGCGGGCAACCCGGATATTCAGCCGGACGTGGATATTCCCATCGGGGCGGCGACTGAAATCATTGCGGCGGAAGGCAAGATCGTCACCGCCGGCGGCATCGATTCGCACATTCATTTCATCTGCCCGCAGCAGGCGGAGGAAGCGCTGACCTCCGGCGTGACCACCATGATCGGCGGCGGCACCGGCCCGGCGACCGGCACCAACGCCACCACCTGCACCCCCGGCCCGTGGTATATCGCGCGCATGCTGCAGGCGGCCGACGCGCTGCCGGTAAACATCGGCCTGCTGGGCAAGGGCAACACGTCAAGCCCGGACGCGCTGCGCGAACAGGTGGCGGCGGGCGTTATCGGACTGAAACTGCACGAAGACTGGGGGTCGACGCCCGCGGCGATCGACTGTTGTCTGAGCGTGGCGGAAGAGATGGACGTGCAGGTCGCCATTCACACCGATACGCTGAACGAAGCCGGTTTCGTTGAGGATACGCTGCGCGCCATCGGCGACCGCGCGATCCACACCTTTCATACCGAAGGTGCCGGCGGCGGCCATGCGCCGGACATCATCACCGCCTGCGCCCGGCCGAACGTGCTGCCTTCGTCCACCAACCCCACGCTGCCGTACACCGTCAACACCGTGGACGAGCATCTCGATATGCTGATGGTCTGCCACCATCTCGACCCCAATATTCCGGAGGACGTCGCGTTCGCCGAATCGCGCATTCGCCGGGAAACCATCGCCGCCGAAGACATCCTGCACGATATCGGCGCGTTCTCCATGACGTCGTCGGATTCCCAGGCCATGGGCCGGGTGGGCGAAGTGGTGCTGCGCACCTGGCAGGTGGCGCACAAGATGAAAATACAGCGCGGCGCGCTGCCGGAAGACAGCGAACGCAACGACAATTTTCGCGTCAAGCGCTATATCGCCAAGTACACCATTAACCCGGCCATCACCCACGGCATCGCGCATGAGGTCGGCTCGGTCGAAGCGGGCAAGCTGGCGGATCTGGTGCTGTGGTCGCCGGCGTTCTTCGGCGTGAAGCCGGCGCTGATCGTCAAGGGCGGAATGATCGCCAGCGCGCCGATGGGGGATATCAACGCCTCTATCCCCACGCCGCAGCCGGTGCACTATCGCCCGATGTTCGGCGCGCTGGGCGCGGCGCGCCATCAGACGCGCATAACGTTTCTTTCCCAGGCGGCGGTCGAAGGCGGCGTCGCCGGCGCATTAGGGCTGCAAAGCCCGATCGGCGTGGCGCGCCAGTGCCGTACGGTGCGCAAAAGCGACATGGTGCACAACGACGCGCTGCCGGATATTCAGGTCGATTCGCAAACTTATGAAGTCAGCGCCGACGGCGAACGGCTGACCTGCGAGCCGGCGACCGAACTGCCGCTGGCGCAGCGCTATTTTCTGTTTTAAGGAAGGTTGATGAAGCTACTCACACAACGCCTGAACCAGGCTGAGACGGCGACCGCCACCGCCACGCTGGATCTGGCGACCCGGCTGAAAAGCCGCGCCAGAATTACCCTGGACGACGGCCGGGAAGCGGGACTGATGCTGGATCGCGGTCAGTTGATTCGCGGCGGCGACCTGCTCGGCGACGATGCGGGGCAGGAAATTGTGCGCGTGATCGCCGCCGAAGAGCAGGTATCGCAGGCGGAATGCGCCGATCCGCTGCTGCTCGCCAGGGCCTGTTATCACCTCGGCAACCGCCACGTTCCGTTGCAGATAGCAAAGGGACTGGTGCGCTATCATCACGACCACGTGCTGGACGACATGGTGCGTCAACTGGGGCTTGAGGTGCGCGTGGTCATGGCGCCCTTCGAGCCGGAAAGCGGGGCCTATCAGGCCGCGCCGCATGCGCACGGTCACCATCATCATGCGCATCATTAACGGCCGGCACGCATGAAAGGCATAAAGAAAAGCGCGTTATTCGCGGCATGGAAGGTCTGATGCTTTCCGCCTCGCGGCTGCCGCGCCTGCTGCAACTGGCCAGCGCCACCCTGCCGGTCGGCGGGTTCACCTATTCGCAAGGACTGGAGTGGGCGGTGGAAGCGGGCTGGGTGCGTGACGAAGAGAGCTTTCGCCGCTGGCAGCGCCAGCAAATGACCCACACGCTGGCGCGCTTCGACTGGCCGCTTTTGCAGCGCCTGTACCATGCCTGCGAACGGCACGACGCGTCCGCGCTGCGCCAGTGGCGCGACCTGCTGCTGGCCGGACGCGAAACCAGCGAACTGCGGGCGGAAGAGCGCCAGCGCGGCCAGGCATTTATGCGCATTCTCGCCGGTTGGGGATTCGCCGAAGAACTCGACGCCGACTGGCGCGATACGCTGGCGAGCAGCCAGCTGTGCGGCATGGCCTGGCTGGGGCCGCGCTGGTCGCTCCCGCTGCCGGAACTGGCGCTGGCCTACGGCTACGGCTGGCTGGAAGGTGCGGTCATGGCCGGCGTGAAGCTGGTGCCGTTCGGCCAGCAGGCCGCGCAGAACCTGCTGCTGGAGCTGGGCGAACAGCTGACGGCGCTGCTGCCGGGCGCGCTGGCGCTGCAAGACGACGATATGGGCGCGGGGCTGCCGCTGGCGGCGATCGCCTCCGCCCTCCATGAAACACAGTACACCAGACTTTTTCGTTCCTGAGAGGCACTATGTCGAATTACAAACAACCGCTGCGCGTCGGCGTCGGCGGCCCGGTGGGGTCGGGGAAAACCGCGCTGCTGGAAGCCTTATGCAAAGCCATGCGCGACGCCTGGCAGCTCGCGGTGGTGACCAACGATATCTACACCAAAGAAGACCAGCGCATTCTGACCGAAGCCGGCGCGTTGGCGCCGGAACGCATCATCGGCGTGGAAACCGGCGGCTGCCCGCATACCGCCATCCGTGAGGACGCCTCCATGAATCTGGCGGCCGTCGAGGATCTGGCGCGCCGCTTCGGCAATCTGGACATTGTGTTCGTGGAAAGCGGCGGCGATAACCTGAGCGCCACCTTCAGCCCGGAGCTGGCCGATCTGACCATTTACGTCATCGACGTGGCCGAAGGCGAGAAAATACCGCGCAAGGGCGGGCCGGGCATCACCCGCTCGGATTTTCTGGTGATCAATAAAACCGATCTGGCGCCCTACGTCGGCGCGTCGCTGGAGGTGATGGAGCGCGACACCAACCGCATGCGCCCGCAGCGCCCCTGGACGTTCACCAATCTGAAGACCGGCGACGGGCTGCAGGCCGTCATCCGTTTTCTGGAAACGGAAGGGATGCTGACGGTAAAAAACAGCCAATCATAAAGAACGTTTAGCGACGGGAACCGATTGGCGGCGTCGGTTTATTTCTCACGGAGCGCGATCGGTATTCCTCTTTTGGATAACGCGCTACAATACTGCGCTTGGGCAGCAAGGCGTATTTTCTCATGATCAGCCAAGTCGACTTAATCCTCTCTTTACTGCAGCAGATGTGCGTTTATCTGGTTATCGCTTACCTGTTAAGTAAAACGCCGTTATTTATTCCGCTGATGCAGGTCACCATCCGCCTGCCCCATAAGCTGGTGTGCTATCTGGTTTTCTCCATGTTCTGCATCATGGGCACCTATTTCGGCCTGCATATCGATGATTCCATTGCCAATACCCGCGCCACCGGCGCGGTGCTGGGCGGCATGCTGGGCGGGCCGTCGGTCGGTTTTCTCGTGGGGTTGACCGGCGGACTCCACCGCTACTCCATGGGAGGGATGACGGCGCTGGCCTGTATGCTCTCCACCATTGCGGAAGGCCTGATGGGCGGGCTGCTGCACCGCTATCTGACGCAGCGCAACCGCATCGACCTGCTGTTTCAACCCTCGGTGGTGGCCTTGACCACGCTGGCGGCGGAAATCCTGCAAATGGCCATAATTCTGCTGGTCGCGCGTCCTTTTGCCGATGCCGTGGAGCTGGTGCAGGACATCGCCCTGCCGATGATGATCACCAACACCGTTGGCGCGGCGATGTTTATGCGCATTCTGCTCGACCGGCGCGCCATTTTCGAAAAGTACACGTCGGCCTTTTCCGCCAAGGCGCTGCAAATCGCCGCCCGCGCCGAGGGGGCGCTGCGCCAGGGGTTCAACCAGCAAAACAGTATGCGCGTGGCCCGCATCCTGTATGAGGAGCTGGGCGTCGGGGCCGTCGCCATTACCGACCGGGAAAGATTGCTGGCGTTTATCGGCCTGGGGGACGATCACCATACCGTAGACTCGCCGATCACCTCGCGCCACACCCATCGGGCGATCGAGAAGAATCAGGTGGTCTACGCCGACGGCAATGAAATGCCTTACACCTGTTCCATTTCACCGAGCTGCAAACTGGGATCGACGCTGGTGATCCCGCTACGAGGCGAAGAACAGCGCGTAATCGGCACCATTAAGCTGTATGAGCCCAAAAACAAGCTGTTTTCCAGCATCAACCGTACGCTGGGGGAAGGGATCGCCCATCTGCTCTCCGCGCAGATTCTGGCCGGGCGCTTCGAACGGCAAAAGCAGCTGCTGGTACAGTCGGAAATCAAGCTATTACACGCGCAGGTGAACCCTCACTTCCTGTTTAACGCGCTGAATACGCTGTCGGCGGTAATACGCCGCGATCCCGCCCACGCCCGCCAGCTGGTGCTGTCGCTATCGACCTTTTTCCGTAAAAACCTCAAGCGCAGCAACGATGAGGTCTCGCTCAACGACGAACTGGAACACGTGAATTCCTATCTGGAGATTGAGAAAGCGCGCTTCGCCGATCATCTGACGGTGGATATCTCGCTGCCGGATGAGCTGCTGGAAGCGCGGCTGCCCGCCTTTTCCCTGCAACCGATTGTCGAAAACGCCATCAAGCACGGTATTTCACAGATGATCGACGTCGGTCATATTCGCATCAGCGGACGTCTGCATGCCAATACGCTGGAGCTGACGGTGGAAGATAACGCCGGCATGTATCAACCGCCCCACGGCGGAGACGGGCTGGGGATGAATCTGGTGGACCGGCGCATCAAGGCCCGCTACGGCAACCGCTTCGGCGTCACCGTGGTCTGTGAGGCCGACAGATTTACCCGGGTGGAAGTGCGCGTACCGTTTATTTCACCGCGCAAGGAATTGGCGGATATCGGCGATGCGGCCTGAGAACCGGCCGCTATCCCTGCTTCCCCTTCGTCTCACGCTAGCGGTCTATATACATTGATACTCCCACCCCGTAAGAGTAAATTTTACACATAAACAGGGTAAGGACGCCGCAATGAGATATGTTGAGTTCATTGAAACTGACTTTTTCAGCAAACAACGTGAAAGACTTCTTAGTGAAGATGAGTATACGGAGTTTCAAAAATTGTTAGTTACCGACCCGGAGTTGGGGAGTGTCATTGTTGGAACTGGCGGATGCAGAAAGACACGTTGACCGGGGCAGAGAAAAACGTGCTCAAGTCAGCAATAGAGCGTTTGAAAAAGGGGGCTTTATGAGTGATTTCTTCAATGACTTAATGACGTCTGTCAACGAAGCTGTCGCAATCAGCGAGGGCAAAACAACCGCAGCACGTATCACTCGCTATGAAATGCCTGACGTGAAAGCAATTCGAACATTATCAGGGTTGAAACAAGATGATTTTGCTTTAGCGCTAGGCGTCTCGCCTTCCCTTGTTCAGGCATGGGAGCAACATCGACGCCAACCGACAGGCACAGCGCTAAAAGTCCTGAACATTCTAAAAAACAAGCCTGATTTCATCAAAGTACTAAAAGCAATGTAAACATAACCGCAGAGAGCCGAACGACGACTCAACCTCAATCCGGTCCCTGCTTATCCAGCACGTCGCGCAAAAAGTCCCCCAGATAGTTAAACGCGGCGACCACCAGCATGATCGCCAGTCCCGCCGGCAGCATCTGTTCCGGGTGCGTCAGCATCAGGTTTTTCGCTTCGCCCAGCATCGCGCCCCACTCCGGCGCGGGCGGCTGAACCCCCAGCCCGATAAAGGAGAGCGCCGAGAGCAGCAGGATCACCGCGCCGCTGTCGGTGGTGGCCAGTACCGCTATTTCGGCGGCCGTCACCGGCAGCAGATGCCGCCGCATAATATAGCGTGCCGGCCCGCCGATAATTCTGGCGAAATGGACGTAGTGCCGATCGCTGTATTGCAGCACGATGCCGCGGATCATCCGCGCATACCAGGCCCATTTCACCAGCAGCACCGCCAGGATAATATTCTGCAGCCCCGGCCCCATCATCCCCACCAGGGCAAAAATCATCACCTCGCCGGGAAAAGAGAGCATCACATCGCACAAGCGCATCAATAGCGCATCAACGCGTCCGCGAAAATAGCCCGCCAGCATGCCAATCAGCAGACCGAGCGCCAGCGTCGCCGCCATCGCCGACAGCGAGACCAGCACCGTGGTGCGGATGCCGTACAGCAGGCGGGAGAAAACGCAGCGGCCCAGATGGTCGGCACCCAGCGGGTAACGCAGGCTGATGCCGTGGTATTTGTCGCGCCAGGAAACCAGCAGCGGATCGTGCGGCGCAATCCAGGGGGCCAGCAACCCCGCCGCCAGGATCAGCGCCAGCAGACACAGGCAGGCCAGCGCCAGCCGATCCTGCCGCAGCCGCAGCCAGAGACGGCGGTTCATCCGGCGATACCGCGCCGCAAGCGGGGATCCAGCCACATTTGCACTAAATCAATCAGGAAGTTCGCCGCCACAAACAGCAGCGCCATCAGCAAGACATAGGCCTGAATAACCGGATAGTCGCGGTTAAAAATCGCCGTCACGCACAGCCGGCCCAGACCGGGCCAGGAAAAAATGTTTTCGATGATCAGCGTACCGGCGATAAGCCTGGGAATGCTCATGCCAAGCGCCATCAGCGGCGAATAGAGCGCGTTAATCAACACATGCCGCCACAGGATGCGGCGCGGCGTCAACCCGCGAACGTGGGCGTACCCCACGTAGGGCTGGTTAAGCTGCCCCAGCATATTGGTGCGCAGCAGCCGGACATAGGTGCCGATATAGCCCAGCGCCAGCGTCAGCGCCGGCAGTATCACCGCGCCGGGCGCCTGAACGCCGCCGGCGGGCAGCCAATCCAGCTTGACCGCCAGCAGCCAGATAAGCAGCAGGCCAATCCAGTAGTTCGGCATGGCGGTAAGCAAAAACAGCAGCGCCCGCAATAGCCTATCCGGCCAGCGATCCCGGGTTGCCACGCACAGCATGGCCAACGACAGCGAAAAGAGCAGAATCATGCCCAGCGCGCCGGCGGCCAGCCATAGCGTCACCGGCAGCGCCCGCATCAGCTCTTGCCATACGCCGGTGCGGGTGACGAACGAGGTGCCGAAATCCAGATGCAGGCTGCGTTGCAGCCAGGAAAGGTACTGTCGCCACAACGGTAGATCCAGCCCCAGCTCCCGGCGCATCGCGGCGACGGCGTCATCCGTGGGCACAATCATATTCACCCGCAGCGCGACTTCGGCGGGATCGGACGGGGAAAGTTGAATCAGTGCGAACGCCATCCCTGATATCGCCAGCAACAGCGGCACCATCATCAACAGGCGCCGTAAAATATAACGCGTCATCAGCTCACCGGTTACCTAGCGCCAATACATCTTTTCAAAAGCGATCTCATACTGGGAAGGATTAAAGGTCACCCCTTGCAACCCGGGGCTAAATACCGCCTTGGCGCGGGAATAGGTCAACGGGATATAAACCCCCTCCTGCGCCAGCCGCAGCAGTATCCGGCGGTACAGCGCCCGGCGCTGCGCCTCGTCCGGCTCAATCAATACCCGGCCGATCAGCGCATCCAGCCCGGCCTTGTCCGGCAGCCCCTTTTGCCCCTGATAGTCGGCATGCGCCGGAATACGAAACGAGGAGAGATAAGATTGCGGATCGTAAGGTTTTCCCCAGGACAGGGAATATTGCAGATCAAAATCTCCGGACTTCTGCCTGTCCAGATACGCCTGTTTCTCCTCGCCCAGCAGCGAGACATCCACCCCGACCTGACGGAAATTGCTTTGCACCACTTCGGCGATCTGCTGTTCGCCCGCGTTGTTGGTGCTATAAGAGAACACCAGACGCAGCGGCTTGCCTTGCTTCTCGCGGATCGCTCCGCCCGCGGGTAAGCGCCAGCCCGCCTCGTCCAGCAGCGCGGCGGCTTTTGCCGCGTCGTAGCGGTAGACCGGCAGATCGGCGATATCGGCATAGGGCACGCTACGGGCCAGCAGCGTATCCGCCACGCTTTCGCTGCCCGACATAACGCCTTGCGCAATCGCCTGCTTATCCACCGCGTACTGCAGCGCCAGACGCACCTGACGGTCGCCGGTTATCGCCCGGCTGCTGTTCAGTACCAGCGCCCGCGAGGCCGCCGGCTCGCTGATGGCGGTATGAAATTTGCCCGCCGCCTGCAACGCCATAAAGGTATCGCCGTCAATCATGTCGCCATCCGCGCCGAAGATCAGCTGAACGTCGCCTTTTTCCAACGCCAGCAGCATACTTTGCCGGTCGGGGATCACCTTCCACGTCACGCTTTGCAGTTTGGGGGGCGTTCCCCAGTAGCGGGGATTGGCCTTAAAGACCGCATACTGGCTTTTTACCTGCTCCGCCAGCAGCCAGGGGCCGGTTCCGGCATAGGAGCGGACGCCGTTCTTGGTCTGGCCGTCGATAAAACTGCGCGGGGAGATAAAGCGAAACGGTCGGGTCAGACCCAGTTCCACCAGCGTGGGGTAGTAGGGATTTTTCAGATGCAGAACCAGGGTGTCGTCATCCGCCGCGTCGATTTTATCGATCTGCCGTACCAGCTCAAGCCAGGCGTGGCGCTGATAATTCGCCAATACGGCTTCAAAATTCTGTTTCGCCGCCCGCGCATTGAACGGCTCGCCGTCGCTGAACCTCACCCCCTGGCGCAGGTGGAAGGTGTACCGCTTGCCGTCCGGCGATATTTCCCAGCTTTGCGCCAGCCACGGCCGCACGCCCTGTTCGCGGTTAACGACCAGCGGCTCGAACACCATATTCTGCGCCGCCATCTCGCCGCCGTAGAGATGCGGGTTGATATCGCGGATATCTTTGGTGCTGGCGTAGCTTAAGGAAACCGAACCCGGTGACGCGCTTGCCGCGGCGGATGCCCCTGACGCCGCCAGCGCGAGCAGCGCCAGGCACCCGCCCCGGACGCAGGCGGAAAACATCTGCGATAGCGCTGTTTTGATACTCGGCATCGCCGCTCCCGATAACTATTTTTCCGCGCAGACCAGAAACAGCGGCGTCGAGGCGTAATTCACCTTTTCCGTCTCATCCCACAGTTCATCGCCGACGCGCGTATCCAGCATGATCTTGCGATAACCGCATTGCAGCAGCGCCTGCGTATCCCACTGCGGGCGGCGTTCCCGGCTAAGGGGCAGCTGGCGGGCGATATTTTCCATGGCGACGGTATCGGTATTGACGTAGTGATCGTCCAGTCCCAGGTAGCGCGCGTTGGCCCGGTCCGCCAGATAGCCGAGGCGGCTTTGCTCATCGAACAGCTGCAGATACCAGTTGGCGTCAAAGTTAACCAGCCGCCCTCCCGGCGCCAGCACCCGGCGCCACTCTTGATAAGCATATTGCGGAGCGTCCAGATTCCAGGTCACATTGCGCGCGACGATCAGGTCGAAGCTGTCGTCGGCAAACGGCAGCGCATGCACGTCCGATAGCACGAAGTTCACCGCAACGCCGTAGTGCGCCGCGTTGGCGCGCGCCTGATCCAGCATCGCCCTGGTGATATCGACCGCCGTCACCCGGTGCCCGGCCAGCGCCAGCGTCACGGCGAAGAAGCCCGGTCCGGTGCCGATATCCAGCACCTTTAAGCGCGGTTTGTCCGGGGCATATTCAGTGATTTTTTTCAGCCAGGCGGCGCGCTTGGCGTTGGCCAGTTCGGCGGCGTTCAACTGGGCGTAGCCGGCGGCGCGGGACGTCCAATAGCACTGCACATCATCCAATAGCTCGCGGCTTTCATTTTCGACAAGGAGTTGGCTCACGCGGGGTTGTCCTGTTAAACACTGAGACCGGTGTCTACACCGGCATCGAACGGAATATATTCAACTTATAACAGATAGGAGGGGCTGATTTAACCGCGAGGTGTGAACTTTATAAAAAAAATCATACTTTTTTGATCTGGCTTAACTTCAGCCTGTGAGCCGCCGGTAAAAGCGGATCCCCGCCTACGGCCGCGGGGATGACCGGTGGTAGTGCTTGGGGATGACCGGTGGTAGTGCTTGGGGATGACGGTGGTAGTGCTTGGGGATGACGGTGGTAGTGCTTGGGGATGACCGATGGTAGTGCTTGGGGATGACCGGTGGCGGTATTCGCAGAAACGGCGCGCCTGTGCGGGCATTGAAAAGGTTACAACGGAATAAGATTCAATCTGCCGTGACGCACGCCGGTTTGCGCCATTACCGATTCCGCGAAATGTTCCACCTGTGAGGAAGTACCGCGCAGGATCACCGTTTCCACACACTCTTCATGGCTCAGATGCGTGTGCATGGTGGAGACCGTTAAATCATGATGGTCGTGCTGCATTTCGGCCAGCCGGCTGGAAAGCTGGCGCTCGTGGTGATCGTAGACGTAGCTCAGCACCGCCACGCACTCTCCGTTTTCATCCGTCGCCAGCGTCATTTCCCCCAGCTCGCGACGCAACATATCGCGGAACGCTTCGGAACGATTGACATAACCTTTGCGCCGCATCAGTTCATCAAAGTCTCGCGCCAGTTGATCATCCATTGATATCGTCAGTCTTTGCATCGTCGTCCTCAAGGGAAAAACAGGTCGGTCAAATCGGCAGGAAAAAATTATCGGCGCAATAAAAACAATGCTGGCGCAATCCGTCAAGGGAATTGCGCCAGCGCGCAGCGGTTAGAGCAGGATGCGCAGCATACGGCGCAGCGGTTCAGCGGCTCCCCACAGCAGCTGGTCGCCGACGGTAAAGGCGGACAGATACTCCGGCCCCATATTCAGTTTGCGCAGGCGCCCGACCGGGGTGGACAGCGTACCGGTCACCGCCGCCGGGGTCAGTTCGCGCATCGTGATCTCGCGATCGTTCGGCACCACTTTCACCCAGTCGTTATGGGTGGCCAGCAGCTGTTCGATTTCCGGCAGCGCCACGTCTTTTTTCAGCTTGATGGTAAACGCCTGACTGTGGCAGCGCAGCGCGCCCACGCGCACGCACAGGCCGTCCACCGGGATCGTCCGGCTGCCGCCGAGGATCTTGTTGGTTTCCGCCTGGCCTTTCCACTCTTCACGGCTCTGGCCGTTATCCAGCTGTTTGTCGATCCACGGGATCAGGCTGCCCGCCAGCGGCACCCCGAAGTTGTCGGTCGGCAGCGTGCCGCTGCGGGTCAGCGCCGTCACTTTACGTTCGATATCCAGAATGGCTGAAGCCGGATCCTGAAGCTCTTTCGCCACGTCTCCATGCAGCATGCCCATCTGCACCAGCAGTTCGCGCATGTGGCGCGCGCCGCCGCCGGAAGCCGCCTGATAGGTGGCGACGGACACCCAGTCCACCAGATCGTTGGCGAACAGGCCGCCGAGCGACATCAGCATCAGGCTGACGGTACAGTTGCCGCCGACAAAGGTTTTAACGCCTTTATCCAGCCCCTGTCCGATCACCGCGTGGTTGACCGGGTCAAGGATGATAATCGCCTCGTCCTTCATGCGCAGGGAAGAGGCGGCGTCAATCCAATAGCCCTGCCAGCCGCTTTCACGCAGCTTTGGATAGACTTCATTGGTATAATCGCCGCCCTGGCAGGTGATGATGATGTCCAGCGCGCGCAGCGCGTCCAGATTGTAGGCGTCCTGCAATACGCCTTGCCGCCCCCCCAACGCCGGCGCTGGCTCTCCGTGCTGGGAAGTGGAAAAGAACACCGGGCGGATAGCGTCGAAGTCGCGTTCTTCCACCATGCGCTGCATGAGAACCGAACCGACCATACCGCGCCAGCCAATAAAACCAACATTTTTCATGGTAACTGTCCTGCCTTGGGGGTAACAAAAAGAATTACGGCTGCTGTCTTAGTGTAGTAAACACATTAGTTATGATAGTAAACACATTAAGAGTAACGACTTTCCACCATACAAAATGTACGCAAAGTCGCAAGTGAATTTATTCGATAGTACGACGTTTTTCAGCAGTCATTCTAATATGGCCGCCGTGGCGCAGGATGATGTACGCCCGCATTCGATTTCAGGAGCAAAAAACCACCATGAAAGAAATGATCTCCGCAACCGTGCTGTTGCTGCTAATTATGGATCCCCTCGGCAATCTGCCTATCTTTATGTCGGTGCTAAAACATCTGGATCCCAAACGGCGACGCGTGGTGCTGATCCGCGAGATGCTTATCGCCCTGGGGCTGATGCTGACCTTTCTGTTTGCCGGGGAGCGGATCCTGGTTTTTCTTAATCTGCGCACCGAAACGGTATCGATTTCCGGCGGCATCATCCTTTTCCTGATCGCCATCCGCATGATCTTTCCCTCCAGGGAGGGCAGCAGCACCGGCCTGCCCGCCGGGGAAGAGCCGTTTCTGGTGCCGCTGGCGATCCCGCTGGTGGCCGGCCCGTCGATTCTGGCGGCGCTGATGCTGCTTTCCCACCAATATCCCCATCAGTTGCCGCACCTGACGCTGGCGTTATTTATCGCCTGGGCAATCTCTTTTATCATTCTGTTGATGTCGAACCTGTTTTTACGGCTGCTGGGGGAGAAAGGCGTCAGCGCGCTGGAGAAACTGATGGGGTTGATTCTGGTGATGCTGTCGACGCAGATGTTTCTGGACGGCGTACGGGCGTATATGAAGCTGTAAATCGACGGGGCGCCGCGGCCCCGTCTGATTACCATCAGAGGAAAACGCTGCCCGCCGCGGCCAGCAGGAAGGCGATGGTGCCGATCAGCGTTTCCATTACCGTCCAGGTTTTCAGCGTGGTTTTCTCATCCATTTCCAGGAAACGCCCGACCAGCCAGAAGCCGGAGTCGTTCACGTGCGACAGCACCGTCGCGCCGCCGGCGATGGCGATAACGATAAAGCACAGATCGAACTGACTCAGCCCGGTGGTCGCCGCCACCGCCGGCGCCATCAGCGCCGCCGTGGTGGTCAACGCCACGGTGGCCGACCCCTGGGCGATACGCAACGCGGCGGAGACCACGAACGCGGCGACAATCACCGGCATACCGGTATCGGACAGCATATCGGCCAGCGCCGTACCGATCCCGCTGGCGCGCAGTACGCCGCCGAACATACCGCCGGCCCCGGTAACCAGAATAATGGAACATACCGGCCCGAGCGCGCCTTCACACACCTTATTAAGATGATTGCGGCTGCGCTGTCCGCTGAACATGATCAGAGAAAATAGCACGGTGATCAGCAGAGCCACCGGGGTTTTCCCCAACATCCGCAGGACCTGCACCACGGTATTGTCGCCGTTTATCACCCCCATGACCGTCAGCGTGTTCAGCCCGGTATCCAGAAAGATCAATACCAGCGGCAGCAACAGTACGCTCAATACCACTGAAAACGAGGGCGGCGTATGTTGTTCATCGGCCTTGACCTCTTCCAGAAAGGTGGAAGGCAGTGGTACATGGAACTTCTTGCCTGCCCACAGACCGAACAGATAGCTGCCCAGATACCAAGTCGGAAAGGCGATAATCAGACCGACGATCACCAGCAGACCGATATTGGCGCCAAGCAGTTCGCTGGCGGCAACCGGCCCCGGATGAGGCGGCAGTAACGCGTGCATCACCGCAAATGCCCCGGCGGCGGGCAGCGCGTACTTCAGGGTTGAGCCGCCAAAACGTTTCGCCACGCTGAAGATGATCGGCAGCATAACGACCAGGCCGGCATCGAAAAAGATGGGGAAACCGAACAACAATGAGGCGATACCCAACGCAAACGGCGCCCGATGCTCACCGAATTTATTGATCAGCGTATCGGCCAATACGTTGGCGCCGCCGGTAACCTCCAGCAAGCGTCCGATCATCGCCCCCAAACCGACCAGCAAGGCGACCGACGCCAGCGTACCGCCGAAACCGCTCAGTAGCGTAGGGACGATATTTTCATAAGGCGTTTTTGTTACCAGCGCGGTCACCAGGCTGACTAATACCAGCGCCAGGAACGCATGGATTTTAAAACGCATAACCAGTACGAGTAACAAGGCCACGGCGCCTACCGCAATCAGCAACAGCACGCCGGCACTATAAGCAGATGTTATTTCTGTCATATTTATTATCCTTTCAATCACCCAGTGGAATGACTGATTGTTTGTGAGATATGTCACATCGCCATTTGATACCGGTAACATGATACGGGTAACATGTTAAGATCGGGAACTGATATGTTTCATTTAATTTACATTTTGGGATGGAGATCAAATTATGCCGGGCCAAAGCATTATTCTTATGGGCGTTTCAGGTAGCGGGAAATCGTCGGTGGGCGCCGCATTGGCCCGGGCTATTCAGGCCAAATTCATTGACGGCGACGATCTGCATCCGCGCGCCAATATTCAGAAAATGGCCGGCGGTACGCCGCTGAATGACGAAGACCGCGCCCCCTGGCTGGAACGTCTGAACGACGCCGCCTACAGCCTGTTTCACAAAAACGAAACCGGCATCATCGTCTGTTCGGCATTAAAGAAACGCTACCGCGACCGCCTGCGCCGCGACAATGAAGGGATGATTTTTCTCTATCTGAAAGGCAGTTTCGATATCATTCTGGCGCGGCATAGGGCCCGCGCCGGACACTTTATGCCGACGGAGCTGCTCAAAAGCCAGTTTGACGCGCTGGAAGAACCGGGCGGCGACGAGCCGGATGTGCTGACGATAGACATCGACGGCAGCATGGAAGAGGTGGTTAACCGCTGCGTTGAGGCGCTGCGCAGCCATCAGCGGGCGTGATATCGGCCGGCGGGGCTTTGGCGCTAAATGCTATCGCCATCCAGCAAAGTGAAACCGACATCGACCATTGCCGGCGTAACCCGCTCGCCGCGCAAACGCGCCAGCAGGCGCTCCGCGCCAATCTGCCCCATGCGCTCGCGTGGGGTAAGCACGCTGGCCAGCTTCGGCACCATCGCCTGACCGATGTCGTGCCCGTGAAAACCGGCGATCCCCATATCTTGCGGCACGCGCAATCCCTGGCGCTGGCACTCGAACATCGCGCCGACGGCCAGATCGTCGTTGGTACAGAAAATGCTGTCGATCGGCGGATACTCAGCCTGCGCCTGCCGCAATAACTCGCCCCCCAGCGAATAGGAAGAGGCGAGCTCGCTCATCACGCAATAGCTCGCCAGCCCGTTATCCCGCATCGCCTGCTGATAGCCGCGGCATTTTATGATCGTCCGTTCGTCCTGACGCGCGCCGAGGTAAACCACGTGGCGGCGCCCCCGCTCAATCATATGCTGGGTCATCTGCCGCGCCGCTGCAAAATTATCGAACCCCACCGCGATATCCAGGCAGGGAGAAACCGAGTCCATCAGTTCCACCACCGGAATACCCGCCACATCAATCATCTGACGGGTGCGATCGGTATGCAAACGGTCGGACAGAATCAGGCCGTCGATGTTATAGGCCAGCAACGACATCAGCCGCTGCTCTTCCTTTTCGGGGTGATACCCATAGTGCGCCAGCATGGTCTGATAACCCTGCGCTTCGGTAACCCGTTCAATACCCCGCAGCACTTCCGCAAACACCTGGTTGGTCAACGACGGCAGCAGCACGCCGATCGCCCGGCTGGTGGCGCTGGCA
This sequence comes from Brenneria tiliae, assembly GCF_023347575.1. Taxonomy (NCBI): domain Bacteria; kingdom Pseudomonadati; phylum Pseudomonadota; class Gammaproteobacteria; order Enterobacterales; family Pectobacteriaceae; genus Brenneria; species Brenneria tiliae. Next base: position 167,779 of record NZ_JAKPCB010000096.1, read on the forward strand.
AGCATATTGGGGGCCTGATTGGGGATGTAGCCCAGCGCGTCAAGTGCAATGGCTATCTTTTCCTGCAACGCCACGGAAACCTGAGCCGGATTGCGCAAATAACGGCTCACCGTCATTTTCGTCACGCCGACCCGGTCGGCAACATCCTGGAGAACCGGTCTTTTTTTCTTCATTATCCACGGATCACGCCTGAAATATTGAGCGGGATTCTAGCAAAAAAAGCGCGCACGGCATATCAGGACCGGCGTTTTTAAACGTTACGAACGGCGGCCCAAGGGCGATGCGGCAAGCGCCGGATGCGTTTACGCCGCGGCGCTTATACCGGCGGTAAATCAAACAGCAGGATTTCGCTCTCCTGAGCGGCATGAACCGACAGGGTTTCTTCATCCCAGACGGCCAGCGCGTCGCTGGTCGCCGCCTGATGACCGTTAATCTCCACGCTGCCGCGCACCACCTGGATCCAGATCCGGCGTCCGGCCTGTACCCGATAAATCGACTGTTCCTGCGGCTTCAGCGCCCAGCGCCACAGCGTCATGTCCTGAAAAACCTGCAGCGAGCCGTCGCGGGCATCCGGCGACAGCACCAACTGGCGGCCCTGCGGCATATCGAAGCGTTTTTGTTCATAGCGCGGCGTCAGCCCGGCTTGTTGCGGGATAATCCAAATCTGGTACAGATGCAGCAACTCATCACGGCTGGCGTTGTATTCCGAATGGCGAATCCCGGTGCCGGCGCTCATGATCTGAAACTCGCCGGCCTGAATCTGCTCTTTGTTGCCCATGCTGTCCTGATGCTCAACCGTACCTTCCAGAACATAGGTGAGGATTTCCATATCCTTATGCGGATGGGTGCCGAAGCCTTTGCCGCCTTCAATCCGGTCTTCATTGATGACGCGCAGCGCCGAGAAGCCCATAAATTCCGGTTCATAATAGTCGGCAAATGAGAAAGTATGCCAGCTGTCAAGCCAGCCGTGGTTTGCATGGCCGCGCTGTTGCGCTTTGCGTACGTAAATCATGTCGGTTTCTCCCCGCGTTTCGTTAGCTGCCTAATGGGATAGGTTTTAAGTCAAAGTCTAACGGGTAGCCGGGAATAAGATAGCGCAAAAAACTCACCGCCCGGTTCAAAAAATCAGAACGGGATAAGTACGCAGAGTTCAGCGTCACGCAGTGGCGGTTCGGAGGGTGGCGGGCAGGGATAACCTAAAAAAAAAGCCAGCACCCGAGCTGGCTAAATAAATACTGGAAGCAATGTGAGCAATGTCGTGCCTTCGCAGAAACCGCCCGGTGACCTGGATGTCTCCACCCGGTCTTCCGGTTGGCTTCCCCGGAAAGCAGTGCAATAATAATCATTATCATTCGCGTCTGTAAAGCATTTTATTTGATGGGCTTCCTTGTTCCCCCCCTCACGCCTCAGTCAGCGCCCGCGCCAGCAGCGTGATCGGGTGTTCGCACGGCTTGCCGGTGGACATTTCGATTTGCCATTTGCAGGTTTCGCAGTCGGTGATCACCACATCCGCGCCGCTTTCCTCGATCTGCCGAAACAGCGGCGCGCCGATCCCCTGCGCGGTGGCGTAATTTTCCTTCTTGAAGCCGTAGGTGCCGGCAATGCCGCAGCACTGGGAATCCAGCACCCTCAGTTCGATACCGGGAATGCGCTGCAGCAGCGCCAGCGTGTAGGCGGTCCAGCCCATCTTTTCCAGATGGCAGGGGGTGTGATAGGCCACCCGCAGCGGCAGCGCGCGCAGCGGCAGTTCACGCCCCTCTTCCTCCAATAGCCGGTACAGCCGCCGGGTGGCCAGTTCAATGCCATCGCGCACGCGCTCGGTGTCCACGCCCAGCAGATGCGGATATTCATCGCGCAAGGTAAAGGCGCAGCTGGACGACGTCGCCACCACAGGTATGGACTTGCCGTTGATCGCCTCGTCCAGCGATTGAATATTCACCCGCGCCTGCTTTCTCGCCCGATCGTGAAAGCCATTGGCGATCAGCGGCACGCCGCAGCACTTTTCTTTGCTCAGCAGTTGAACGCCGATATTCATGGCGTTAAAAATCCGCACCAGATCTTTTCCCAACTGGGGATGGTTGTAGTTAACGTAGCAGCCATGAAAGTAGGCGACCTGCTCGGGGTAGCCTTGCTGCCTTTGCGCCTGCCGGCGATACCAGCGGCGGAAGGTGCCGAAGGAATATTTCGGCAACTGGCGGCGATGGTCGATTTTTAAGGCTTTATCCAGCAGTTGACGCACCGGTTTCAGGCCGGTCGCCGTGTTCACCAGCGGAGCAAACGGGGTGGAAACCGTTCCCATCAGATCGGTATGGCTCAGAATGGCGTCGCGCAGGGTGGGCTTATGGCTGCTGTAGTTGGCTTTCGCGCGCTGAATGATGTCGCCGATTTTAACGTCCGACGGGCAGGCCACTTCGCAGCGTTTACAGTTGGTGCAGTACTTCAGCGCCTCATCATACAACGCGGGATCTTTGCGCCGCAGACGTTCGCCATCCGGCCCGGCCTGTTTCGGCCCCGGATAGAGCGGATTAACCCGCGATACCGGACAATAGGTGGTGCACACCGTGCATTTGATGCAATTTTCAAAGCTGTTATCGTCAAGCAGGCTCATTGGTTGTCCTCCTGCAGAATCAGGTCGGCGGCATACAGCGCGCTGAGCAGCGATACGCCCGCGCCGCACCCCTGCGCAATGGGATCGAACCCTTCCAGCACCGCGCCGACGGCATACAGGTTATCCGCCGTTTTACCGGCGATGGCGGGGCGCAGATTGTCATCGGTTATCACGCCGAATTGCCGGTAAGGCTGGGCGGCGAACACATCCTGCCGGCTCCACTCCTCCCGCCGGGCCGCGAAGCGGACATCCAGCCCGAACACCGGTTCGCTGACCCGGTCGAAGCGCGCCAGCAGACCGTTACTGAAGAAACTGCCGCTGGCCAGCACCACGTGCCGCGCCCGCAGCGGAATATCGCGGTGATTACGGGTATAGAGCGCGGCGCCCTGCGCTTCCAGCACGGCGCGTTCCACCCGGTCGCCCGGCATAACGATCCCACCCTGCCGGCGAAAGCGGCGCAGCAGCGCCTGATGCAGACGCAGTCCCGGCAACGAAGGCGGCAACGTCGGCAGCAGCAGCACCGGCTTGCCAAGCGCCTGGCGCAGCCCGTCCAGCGCCGCCGGTCCGTCCAGCCCCAGACAGGCGGGCATGATCACCGCATCATTGCCGCTGGCGAATACCGTCAGCTCTTCCGCCAGCGCCGCCAGATTTTCCGGCAGATCGAGCACCCTGGAAATATTCACCGCCCGGAACTCGCTGGGGTTGCGGCGCAGCCGATCCAGCACCGGCAGTTTGACATCATCGCTGCGGGCGGCGATGCCCTGCGACTGCAGCGTCCCGGCCACCATACGCGACTGGAAATCCAGAAATCCTTCAATGCCGGCCACCAGCGGGCGCTCCCAGCGAGCGGTGCCGGCCAGGCCGCGGGTCACGCTGTCCGGCTGGCTGAGCCAGCAGGGGCGAAACTTGCCCAGCGGCGTCATCCGCAGATGATTGTGCCGATAGTCGCCCAGCATCGGCATGGCGCAGCGAACCAGCAGCGCCTGAGCCTCCGGCAACAGGGCGGCGATCCGCTCGGCGCCCATCAGCGTATAGGGATGGCGCGGCGCCTGCCGGGCCAGCTCGTCCAGCGCGCTTAACGGCTGGTCGACGGGCTGTCCGTCCGGCAGGCAGGCGAGCAAATCCAGCGCGCCCGAAGAAAAATGCAGGGCGCTTTGCCCGGCGCTGACGATAGCGCAACGTTTGCCCTGTTCGGACAGCCGGATGCCGCAGGTTAACCCCGCCAGCCCGCCGCCGATAATAACCGCGTCATACCGCATGCTGTTCCTCCCGCGCATCATCGGCCGTCAGGCCGCACAACCCCTGATATACCCAACTGGTAAACTCGCTTTCACGCAGGGTATTGCCCCAGGCGACCGGGCGAATGCCTTTCCAGCGTTCATTGAGAAACTGGCTGAGCTGGACGATGGATTGCTCCGGCGTCGACTGCCCCAGCCGGCACAGCAATCCCGCGGCCCGGCAGGCGCAAAGCTCGCCCTGGCAGGTTCCCATCCCGACGCGGGTGCGGCGGCGTAAATCAATCAGATTATTAACCTGGAGCGACTCCACCGCGTAACGCACTTCGCCGGCGGTAACGGCTTCGCACTCGCAGACCAGGCTGCCGTCCAGACGCTCGCCGGACAACAGACGCCCGGCGCGTTCGCCGTGGCGGTAAATCGCCGATCCGCGCAGCGGCGCGGACAACGGAAAGGCGCTGTTTTGGGAGTCCGATAGCGGGCTTTTCGGCGCGGAGAAATGCCCGACGGAGGCGGAGCGGCGCCCGGCGGATTGAGGTTCCGCCGCGCGTTCCGTGCCGGATTCCGAACCGGGCAACGGCGTCTGCGCCGTGGTACAGGCCACGTCGCAGCCCAGCTTTTCACAGATTTTATCCGTCACCCACTCGGCCATCAGCCGGTAGGTCATCAGCTTACCGCCGGTGATGGTAACAAAACCCTCCAGACCATCGCGGCTGGCATGGTCGAGCAGCACAATGCCGCGGCTAACGCTGCGCCCGCTGGGGTCGCTGTCGCTCGCCACCAGCGGACGCACCCCCGCATAGGCGCGGAGAATGCGCGTATCCGCCAGCTGCGGCGCCAGTTTGGCGCCTTCGCGCATCAGGATTTCCACTTCCGCGGGCGTGACCGTCATATTATCGATCTGATCGTAATCGATATGGGTCGAGGTAGTGCCGATCAGGGAGATGGTGTCTCCCGGCACCAGAATGTCGGCATCGGCCGGTTTGCGGCAGCGGTTAATCACCATGTTGTTGATACGGTGTCCCAGAATCAGCAACGCCCCTTTCGCCGGGAACATGCGTACGCGCAGATCGGCATACTCGGCGATATGTTGCCCCCAGATCCCCGCGGCGTTGACCACCACCTGGGCGTAGATCTCGCCGGCGACGGCGTTTTTATGGTCGAATACGCGCACCCCGGTGATGCGGTCGCCCTGGCGGATCAAACCGATAACCTCATGATAAGTCAGCACCTCGGCGCCGTGCTCAGTGGCATCGATGATATTGGCCGAGGTCAGGCGGAAAGGATCGATGGTGCCGTCCGGCACCCGAACCGCGCCAATCAGCGCCGGGTTGGCGGCGGGCTCCAGACGCAGCGCCTCCTGGGGATCAATCGCCTGGGCGTTGATCCCCGCCTGTCGGCAGGCGGCGATAAATTGGCCCTGATAGGCGAGGTCGTCTTCCGGCAAGGTCAGAAACAGGCCGTCCGTCGGCTCCACGCAGTGGCGGGCTATGCGCTTGAGCACCTGGTTTTCTTCAATACATTCGCGCGCGGACTCGCCGTCCGTCACCGCATAGCGCGATCCGCTGTGCAGCAAACCATGGTTGCGCCCGGTGGCGCCGGTGGCGATATCAAAGCGTTCGATCAACAGGCAGCGCAATCCCCGCAGCGCGCAATCCCGCACGGTTCCCGCGCCCGTCGCTCCACCGCCAATCACAATGACATCGGTTTCCCGGTATGACCCCTTATTTTGCATACGCCCTCTTCTCGCGGATCCTGACCTGGCGCTATTGGGACACAAAATACAAGGTTAATGTTTGATAAAGAGCAAAAACGAACATAAAACGAAAATTGAATAGTCATTAAAAGTCACATATGTGATGGGTGTCACCAAAATCAATTCCATAATTGCATAAGCCTTGTTAATGTAAGTAAGAAAAAATGTCATACCTTCATAAAAATGTAACATTTGAGCGATAACTCACAGATGAAAAGGGCGAAATTGGATAGTCTTACCTTCGTTATAGAACAAAAAATTATCGTTTTTGGGCGTATTGGAGGCAGAAATGCTGAGTATTTTTAAACCCGCTACACACCAGCCCCGCGTCGCAGCGGATCAGGTCGATCCACTGTATCGTCGCCTGCGTTGGCAAATTTTCATGGGCATCTTCTTTGGCTATGCCGCTTACTATCTGGTGCGCAAAAATTTCGCCCTGGCGATGCCATTCCTGATCGAACAAGGGTTCTCGCGCGGCGATCTCGGTTTCGCGCTATCCGGCATTTCGATCGCCTACGGCTTTTCCAAATTTATCATGGGTTCGGTCTCCGACCGCTCCAATCCGCGCGTGTTCCTGCCCGCGGGCCTGATATTGGCGTCAGCGGTCATGCTGTTTATGGGGTTCGTGCCCTGGGCTACCTCCAGCATTGCGGTCATGTTCGTGCTGCTGTTCCTGTGCGGCTGGTTTCAGGGCATGGGCTGGCCGCCGTGCGGACGCACCATGGTGCACTGGTGGTCGAAAAAGGAACGCGGCGGCATCGTTTCTATCTGGAACTGCGCGCATAACGTCGGCGGCGGTATTCCACCGCTGCTGTTCCTGCTGGGGATGGCCTGGTTTAACGACTGGAAAGCCGCCCTGTATATGCCGGCGTTTGCCGCCATTCTGGTCGCGCTGATCGCCTTTGCCCTGATGCGGGATACGCCGCAGTCCTGCGGCTTACCTTCGATCGAAGAGTATAAAAACGACTATCCGGTTGATTATGATGAGAAAGCCGAAGAAGAGCTGACCGCGAAGCAAATCTTTATGCAGTACGTTTTCCCCAACAAGCTGCTGTGGTACATCGCCATCGCCAACGTATTTGTTTACCTGCTGCGCTACGGCATTCTCGACTGGTCCCCGACCTATCTGAAAGAGGTAAAACATTTCGCGCTGGACAAATCCTCCTGGGCCTATTTCCTCTACGAATATGCCGGCATCCCCGGCACGCTGCTGTGCGGCTGGATGTCCGACAAAGTGTTTAAAGGCAACCGCGGCGCCACCGGCGTGTTCTTTATGACCCTGGTCACCATCGCCACCATAGTGTACTGGATGAACCCGGTGGGCAATCCGCATGTGGATATGGCGTGCATGATCACCATCGGCTTCCTGATCTACGGACCGGTAATGCTGATCGGCCTGCATGCGCTGGAGCTGGCGCCGAAGAAAGCCGCGGGTACGGCGGCCGGGTTCACCGGTCTGTTCGGTTATCTCGGCGGCTCCGTCGCCGCCAGCGCCATCGTCGGTTACACCGTGGACTTCTTCGGCTGGGACGGCGGCTTTATGGTGATGATCGGCGGCAGCATCCTGTCGGTGCTTCTGCTAATCGTCGTCATGATCAGTGAGAAAAAGCATAAGGAAGAGTTAGCCAGACAGGCATAATCCCGTCTTGTAAGCATCCCTCTGGCGGCGTCCCATCGACGCCGCCTTTCTCTTAACAGATAAGAGGTTTGATCGCATGAATTTACCGAAGGGTTCGACATTAAAGACGGCAAACGGGTACCAGGTTATCCCCAGCGTTTTCCCATGTGGAAATCCGACTTTCGCGTCCATACCTTTCAGAAGAAATTGAATTTATTCAGGGCCTGAATCACTCGACCGGCAAAAATATCGGTATCTATCCTGAAATCAAAGCCCCGTGGTTCCATCATCAGGAAGGCAGAGACATTGCCCGCGAAGTGCTGACGGTACTGAAGCAGTATGGCTACCCCCGGAAAAGCGACCGGGTATTCCTGCAATCTTTCGATGTCGCGGAGCTTAAACGCATCAAGAGCGAACTACAGCCCGAAATGAAGATGGACCTGAATCTGATACAGATTATCGCCTATACCGACTGGCAGGAAACCTATGAAAAACAGGCCGACGGAAAGTGGCTAAACAACGACTATGACTGGATGCTCAAGCCGGGCGCCATGAAGCGGATTGCCGCCTATGCCGGGGACATCGACCAGCTTTACCATATTCTTTATCAACGGGCGGACGTCGACGGCCTGTTCACCGATTTTCCCGACAAGGCCGTGGACTATCGGCACAAGCCGCGCTGAGCGCGGTTATCGCAGGAACAAATCCCGCAGGTAGTTCGGCACCGCGCTTTCCGCGTTGCTGCCGATCACCTCCAGCGCCGGCAGCACATTCTTCAAACGCTGGTGGGCGTTTTGCATGATGCAGCCTTTGCCCGCCATCGACAGCATTTCGTAGTCGTTCATCCCGTCGCCGAAAGCGATGCACTCGCGCAGCGAAAAGCCGATGATCTTCGCCACCTGCTCCAGCGCGTGGCCTTTGGATACCCCGCCGGCCATCACTTCCAGGCAGGTCAGCGTGGAAAAGCTCACGTTGACGCGATCGCCCCAGCGCGCGTTGATCGCCTCTTCCAGCGTCAGCAGCTGCTCGTGGGAATCGCAGGTAAAAAAGATCTTGCTGACGCCGTCGGTCTCCAGCAGGCCTGGCTCGAACAGCTGGTACTTAAACACCGACTCTTTAAAAAAACGCTCCTCGTCCGGGCTCTGACGGTTCATAAACCACTCATCGTCGCGGTAAACGTGCGTCAGCATATCCGGGTTGTGGTGCGCCACGCCGTAAAGATCGCGGGCGATGTCCGGGTCCAGATTATGGCTGAAGATCAAATCGCCCTGGGTGTTGTGCACCCGCGCGCCGTTGGAGGTGATCATAAACGCGCTGATGCCCAGACCGTCGCGGATTTGCGCCACGTCCATATGGTGCCGCCCCGTCGCAAAGACAAAATGAATCCCCTTTTCGGTCAACAGCTTGAGGGTTTCTTTCGCATAGGGGGAGAGCGTATGGTCGGGCGACAATAGGGTGCCATCTAAATCGGAAGCTACGACATGGTACATAACGGTGAGATCCAACCTCTGGTGGTAATTTAATAATAGCGAGCAAAATGCTCCAGAATCAGCTCGAATGCCTGAGCACGAATGTTATCTTTCTCAAACAGAATCTCATGCCGCGCCCCGTTGATAATCCGGGGTGCCCCGCCCGCACAGGGGTGACCGCTCTGCGCCAGAGCCTGACAAAACCGATCCTGGCTGCGGTTATCCACCACCCGATCTTCTTCCGCCTGCAACAGCAGCAGCGGCGTAGTGATATCGGCGGCCTGCTCCAGCAACTCCCGGCCTACCGTCAGCGCTTCGCGTACCCAATGGTAGGTCGGTCCGCCAACGCGCAGCTCCGGGGCGTCCGCATAAAATCTGACGCTGCGCCGGTAGCGCTCGCGGCTGTGGGTCAGCATATTGACCACGTAAGGCAGCGGCCGCCATTGCCCGGTGCCGATGGCGTAATAGTCGCGTATCGCGGGGCGGCGCTCCGCCCAGTCGACGATGCGCCATGCCAGCCAGTTTGGCATCGGCAGATGAATGCCGCACATCGGCGCGCAGAGCGCCACGGCATCGAAAGCCTGCGGCTGGCGCGCCAGAAACCGGGCCAGGATCGCGCCGCCCATCGAATGAGCCAGCGCAAATCGACGGGTATGCGCCTGCGGGGCAATCTGCTGTTGCCACAGCAGTTCGACATCATCCACATAATCGCTGAAGCGCACGACGTGCCCGCGGTGGCTATCGGCGAGCAGGCGCCCGGAACGCCCCTGCCCGCGATGATCCATCATCAGTACGTCATAGCCGTTATGGAAGAGATCGTAAGCCACTTCGCCGTATTTTACATAGCTTTCAATACGTCCGGGGAACACCACGACGATTTTATCGTGTTGCGGCGCGCTAAAACGCACAAAGCGGATCGGCACATTATCGACGCCGATAAACTCCCCTTCTTCGCGCTGACGCCAGAAATCCAGCAACGCCCCGGTAGCAAAGGCAGAAAACTGCGCTTCACGCGTTAACAGGCTACTGAGATACTGAGTCATCCACACACTCCGGCGCAGGCCAGTAAAGCTATCGGAACTTTTGAGCTATAGCGCAACTATATGCATCGGCGTATTGTGGCATAAAAAATCGCAGGGAGCGATTTTCAACGTTGCGTAGCAACGGCCCGTAGGGTGGCGGGCAGGGATAGCCCGCCATAAAAAATTTCCGGGAGCATTCGCAAGTGACCTTCGACTGGTGGTTAACCTATTTACTGACGACGCTTATTCTCAGCCTTTCGCCCGGTTCGGGCGCCATCAATACCATGAGTACCGGCATCAGCCACGGTTATCGCGGCACCATCGCCTCGATAACCGGTTTACAGATCGGTCTGGCGGTACACATCGTGCTGGTGGGCGTCGGGCTGGGGGCGCTGCTGGCGCAGTCCGTGCTGATTTTCGACCTGCTGAAATGGCTGGGGGCGGCGTACCTGATCTGGCTGGGGATCCAGCAGTGGCGCGCGGCAGGCTCGCTGGATATGCGTGCGCTGGCCAGCACCCTGCCGCGCCGCAGGCTATTGAAGCGCGCGGTGCTGGTTAATCTGACCAACCCGAAAAGCATCGTGTTTCTGGCGGCGCTGTTTCCGCAGTTTATCATCCAGCATCAACCGCAGGCCGCGCAGTATCTGGTTTTGGGCGCCACCACCATTATCGTCGATATTATGGTGATGATCGGCTATGCCACGCTGGCCAAGCGTATCGCCGGCTGGCTGAAAGGCGCCCGGCAGATGCGGATACTGAATCGAACTTTCGGCTCGCTGTTTATCCTGGTCGGCACGCTGCTGGCGAGCGCCAGAAAAGCCTGAGCGGGCCGGACGCTACTCGTCGTCGCCGTTATCAACGTGATCGCGGATCATCGACATAAAGGACGCGCCGAAACGCTCCAGCTTGCGGTGCCCGACGCCGTTGATATTCAGCAGCTCCGCGGCGGTGATCGGCATCAGTTCGGCCATCTCCAGCAGGGTGGCGTCGCTGAACACCACATAAGGCGGAATGTTGGCCTCATCGGCAATGGATTTGCGCAGCTTGCGCAGTTTGGCGAACAGCTTACGATCGTAGTTTCCGCCGTAAGACTTCTGGCTGGCGGCGCGCGGCTTCAGGTTAATCACCCGCGGCACCGCCAGCTGCAACGGCACTTCGCCGCGCAGCACCGGACGGGCCGACTCGGTGAGCTGTAACGCCGAGTACTGGGCGATATTCTGCTGCAGCAGCCCCAGATGAATCAGCTGGCGCAGCACGCTGACCCAGTGCTCCTGAGATTTATCGCGCCCGATGCCGTACACCGGCAGCTTGTCATGAGCGAATTCGCGGATGCGCTGGTTATTCGCCCCGCGCAACACTTCGACGATATACCCCATCCCAAAGCGCTGTCCGACCCGATACACGCAGGAGAGCGCTTTTTGCGCCTCCACCAGTCCGTCATAACGCTTGGGGGGATCGAGGCAGATGTCGCAGTTGCCGCACGCCTGCTGACGGCCTTCGCCGAAATAGTTAAGCAAGACCAGGCGGCGGCAGGTTTGCGCCTCGGCAAAGGCGCCCATCGCATTCAGCTTATGGCGTTCAATGTCCAGCTGCTGTCCGGCCGGTTTTTCCTCCAGACAGCGCCGCAGCCATGCCATATCGGCCGGATCGTAAAACAGCGCCGCCTCCGCCGCCAGGCCGTCCCGCCCGGCGCGCCCGGTTTCCTGATAGTAGGATTCAATATTGCGCGGAATATCGAAATGCACCACAAAGCGCACGTTGGGCTTGTTGATGCCCATGCCGAAGGCCACTGTCGCCACCACCACCTGCAGATCGTCGCGCTGGAAGGCTTCCTGCACCTGCGCCCGGCGCTCGTTGTCCAGCCCGGCGTGGTATGCCGCCACGCTCAGCCCGCGGCTTTGCAGGCGGGCGCTGATATCCTCCACCTTGGCCCGGCTGTTGCAGTAGATAATGCCGCTTTTGCCGCGCTGCCCCTGAACGAACATCCACAGCTGATCGAGCGGCTTGAATTTCTCCACCAGCGTATAGCGGATATTCGGCCGGTCAAAACTGCTGATCTGCACCAGCGGCGACTGAAGGTCGAGCAGGCGTACGATATCGCTCCGCGTGGTTTCATCGGCGGTGGCGGTCAGCGCTATCACCGGCAGGCCGGGGAAATGCTGCTTCACCTGCCCCAGCGCCCGGTATTCGGGGCGGAAGTCGTGGCCCCATTGGGAAATACAGTGCGCTTCATCCACCGCAATCAGCGACGGCCGCCAGTGGATAAGATGGTCGAGGAAGCTGTCGGTGGTCAGGCGCTCGGGGGCGATATACAGCAGCTTGATCTGCCCGGAACGGCAGCCGGCCATCACCTCGTGCTGCTGTTCGCGGGTTTGCGTCGAGTTGAGGCAGGCCGCCGACACGCCGTAGGCCTGGAGCTGATCGACCTGATCCTTCATCAGTGAAATCAGCGGGGAAACCACCAGCGTCAGGCCGTCCATCACCAGGGCGGGGATTTGATAGCACAGGGATTTCCCACCACCGGTGGGCATAATCACCAGACAATCCCGCCCGCTGATGGTCGCATTGATAATTTCCTGCTGGCCCGGCCGGAATTGCTGGTAGCCGAACGTATCCCGCAAAACCTGAACGGCCAGCGCTTCTTTATTTAATACTTCCGCCGTAGACACGCCTTCCCCATCCGCTGAAATCAAACAAACGCCATTTTCGGCGTCATGCGGTAAAACTGCAACGTTTTACCCGCTTATGTGTTAAATGCTGATTGACGCACGCAATGTCGCAGAGCGCGCCTTGACAACGCCGCCATGATTCGGCGCCGGTTAGCGCTAGAACATATCGTTCAGCGTTACCCCAATCCCGAAACGGGTCTGGCGGTGATTATAATCAATCAGCGATTCGCCATAGCCGCTGAATACCTTGGTGTAAAAGCGCACATGATCCGTCAGCGGATAGCTCCAGCCCAGTTCACCGCCGCCGTAGCCGCTGTTCCAGTTATAGCGCCCTTCCGCGCTGAATACGCTGTCGCCCCAGACGTAGCCGACGCGCACACGGTAGTACCCCATATATTTGGCGATATCCGGATTATCGTCCTCGCTGTCGGAAAAGCGAATCCAGGGTTTCAGGTCCACCTGCCAGTCGCCGTTTTGCGCCATCAGCCGGACATAGGCGCGATTCCAACTGCGCGACGTGGGTTCGGAACGCCCGTTGGACTGGTGGTTGAATCCGACTTCCACATCGCGCAGCGTCCAGCCGGCAAAGGTGTAATCCGTCGCCCAGCCGAGAAAAAGCTGCGGCTCGTAGTTGGTTTCGCGAAACGGCGAAGACTCGCCTCTGTTGGATAACTGCCACCAGGAACGTTGCGTATAGGACGCGCCCAGCAGGGAATTGTCGCCGAGAATACCGCGCCAGAGCGGGAAACCCAGGCTAAGCTGGAAATTCACCTCATCCTTGCGCGCCTCATCCGCCCAGTTGTAGCTCTGTATCGCGGTTTTATTGACATTGCTGGTGTAGGTATACAGCATATAGTTACTCTCATACGGATAGAGAATAAACGGGCTATCGTGTTGCTGTAACAGGCTGGCGATGATGCTGCCGCGCACTGCGGGCTTGTCATGCACTTGCTCTATTTTCGCCTCTTGCGCCTGGGCGTATGTTGCCAGCAGCATAATCAACATGCCAACGATTTTACGCATTCACTTTCTCTCCTGAGCGATCATGCTAATTATCCAATTTGATAAACGCGCCATTTTACACGGTTCGGCGACATTTGAATCAACCTTCGGCCATTTCTCGGCCTTTTCTGGAAAGAAACAAAATTAACGCATAAAATAAACGCTTAGTTTACCTTTCGATGCGATAGCAAGCGCGCGGCAACCCAGGCATACGGGAAGAACATTCATGCCCAACACACCATTAACGCCAGGCGTTCTGTTAACCAGGGAGCAGGTTCGCCAGCTGGTTGCCGACATCTTTATCTACAACATGCCGTTCAACGGCGAATTGGGGCTGGAATTGCGGCATTTCGCCGCCGATTGCGCCACGCTGACCTTCGATCGGCAGGACAAGCTGATCGGCAACGCCCTGCAGAGAATCCTGCATGGCGGCGTGATTGCCGCGGGGCTGGACGTGGCGGCGGGACTGGTCTGCGTGGGCAACACGCTGCTGCGCCATGAAACCATCAGCGAGCACGAATTCCGCCAGCGGCTTGCCCGCATGGGAACGATTGATATGCGGGTGGACTATCTGCGACCGGGCCACGGGGAACGTTTCACTATCACCAGCCAGCTGCTGCGCGGCGGCAATAAAGTCGCCGTGGCGCGGGCCGACCTGCACAATGAACGGCAATCGCACATCGCCAGCGCCACCGCGACCTACCTCATTGGCTGACGCCAGGGATGAAACCCGCCCCCGTTTTGGGTAAACTTCTCTTTTCCCGCCGTTTTTATCGAGTCATCATCAATGGATGCGCAGCAAACCCGCAAGGGGATCTTTTTCGCTCTCGGCGCTTATTTTATCTGGGGAATCGCCCCGGTTTATTTCAAGCTGCTTGAACATATCCCCGCCAATGAAATACTGGCACACCGGATTATCTGGTCGTTTTTCTTTATGCTGATCCTGTTGAGCATCAGCCGGAAATGGCATCAGGTGCGTTATGCCTGCCGCAACGTCAAACACCTGCTGTTACTGGCGCTCTCCGCCATATTAATCGCCTGCAACTGGCTGCTGTATATCTGGGCGGTCAATAACCACCATATGCTGGAAGCCAGTCTGGGCTACTTCATCAACCCGCTGGTCAACGTCATGCTGGGGGTTATCTTTCTGGGCGAGCGCTTTCGCCGTCTGCAATGGCTGGCGGTTTTACTGGCCGTTTCCGGCGTGCTGGTCCAGCTCTGGACCTTTGGCTCACTGCCGCTGGTTGCCCTGGGGCTGGCGTTCAGCTTCGCCTTTTACGGTCTGCTGCGTAAAAAAATCGGCGTCGACAGCCAGACCGGGATGCTGATTGAAACGCTGTGGCTGCTGCCGATGGCCGCCATCTACCTGTTTTTTATTGTCGACAGCCCCAGCAGCCATATGGCGGACAATAGCTGGACGCTGAATACGCTGTTCGTCTCCGCGGGGATCATCACCACCGTACCGCTGCTGTTTTTTACCGCCGCGGCCTCCTATCTGCGCCTCTCCACGCTGGGGTTTTTCCAGTATCTCGGGCCGACGATGATGTTTTTACTGGCGGTCGTTTTTTATGGCGAAACCTTCAGCAGCGACAAACTGGTGACCTTCGCCTTTATCTGGAGCGCGCTGGCGCTGTTTATTCTCGATGCGCTTTATACGCAGCGTAAGCGGCGGCGGACGGACATCAGGTCGCCGCAGGATCAACGCGGCGCGAGATAAAACGCGACAGCAGCGGGCTGAAAATCAGGGTGGAGAACAGCCGCAGCGTCTGCAAGGCAATCACAAACGCCATATCGACCCGGCTGCCGGCGGCGATAATGGCGATGGAATCCAGCCCGCCCGGGCTGGTCGCCAGATAGGCCGTCAGCAGATCGACCGGCAGAAAGCGGGTAATCATCAGCGCCAACGCGCCGCACAGCAGCATCAGTCCGACAATCGACGCCATCATCTGCGGCAGCGTGCGTATCGCCAGCAGAAATATCGGCCGGGTAAAACACAGCCCGACGCTCCAGCCGATAAACGCATAGGCCAGGGCCAGCAGCCATTCCGGGGTCTGCAACGCCAGTATGCCGTTTGAATGCAGCAGCGAGCCGACGATTATCGGCCCCAGCAGGGCGGCCGAGGGAATACGCAAAAGTTTGCCGAGCCAGGCGCTGCCGAACGCGACGCACAGGGTGGCGGGAAAACGCCAGTCCAGCATCGGAAACCACACCAGCATGGCGCTGTTCTCCGCCGCGTCCTCTCCCAGGCTGATACGGGCGACAAAAGCCGCCGCCGCCGTCACCATCAGCACCCGCAGGTACTGCATAAAGGCGACCAGCCGCACATCCGCGCCAAACTCCCCCGCCATGGCGACCATGGCCGAGGCGCCGCCGGGCGAAGCGCCCCAGGTGCCCGTGGTGCCGGGCAATTCGCTGAACTTCACCAGCAGCCAGCCGGAAAGCCCGCTGCCGACAAGGGTCGCCAGCAAAATAAACAGCACCAGCAGCCAGCTGTCGAGCAGAGGACTCAGAATGGAAAGGGAGAGGCTTTGCGCCACCAGGCAGCCCAGCACCGCATTACTGGCGGAAAAGAAGGCGGGGGGAATGCGGATGGTGGCGCCGTTCAGCCCCATCGCCGCGCCAATCAGCATGGGGCCGAGCAACAGGGCCGCCGGAACGTGATAGATCTGCAGTCCGAAGCCCAGTATCAGCGAGACCGACAGCAGGATCCCCCATTGCATCAAGGGTGAAACCCTTCTCATGCGCGCAACCTGTTTCCGCAATAAACCATTGCCGTCATTCTAAACAGATTAGCCGAATAATTAATATAAAATTAATTAAGTTGCCGAACCCTATCGCGCGCCGCGCGCTTCAGAGCCAGTTCTTGCGTTTGAAATAGAGATAAGGCGCCAGACCCGCCAGGATCATCAGCACAATCGCCCCCGGATAGCCGAACGACCACTTCAGCTCCGGCATAAATTCAAAGTTCATCCCGTAGCTGGACGCCACCAGCGTCGGCGGCAGGAACACCACGGAAACCACCGAGAAGATCTTGATAATGCGGCTCTGTTCAATATTGATGAAGCCCATCGCCGCCTGCATCAGGAAGTTGACCTTCTGGAACAGCGATTCGTTGTGCGGCAGCAGCGATTCGATATCGCGCAGGATCTCGCGCGCCTGCTCCAGCTGGCCGGAGGGCAAACGGGCCTTGCGCACCAGAAAGTTCAGCGCGCGCTGGGTATCCATCAGACACAGGCGCACCTTCCAGCCCACGTCTTCCAGTTCGGCCAGCGTGGACAGCGCATCGTCGTATTCGTCCCCCTGGCGCCCTTCCATGATAATACGGCTCAGGGATTCCAGATCGCTGTAGATGTTCTCGATTTCATCGGCCAGCTGTTCGATTTTGGTTTCAAACAAATCCAGCAGCAGTTCATAGGCGTTGCCGTCGACCATCGTTTGGCTGCGGGCGCGCATACGGTACAGGCGAAACGCCGGCAGTTCGCGCTCGCGCAGCGTATACAGCCGCCCCTCGCGGATGGTGAACGCCACGGTGGCGTTGCCGGCGTGATCTTCGGCGTCTTCAAAAAAGAAGAAGGAGTGGATATGCAAGCCGTCCTCATCCTCGAAGAAACGCGCGGACGCCTCGATGTCCTCCAGCTCCGGCCGGGTCGCCAGACTCTGTCCCAGCTCCTGTTGTACTTTTTCGCGCTCGCCCTCTTCCGGCTCGATTAAATCGACCCAGACGGACGAGGTCAGATCGTCGGCATCATCCAGTTCCAGACGGGATAGACGACAGTTATCCAGTTTAAATGCGCTCAGCATAGGCCATAGCTCCCTTTTCAGTAACAGAGATGGACAACGCGCGCTTGAAACACAGAAACAGAG
This sequence comes from Brenneria tiliae, assembly GCF_023347575.1. Classification (NCBI taxonomy): domain Bacteria; kingdom Pseudomonadati; phylum Pseudomonadota; class Gammaproteobacteria; order Enterobacterales; family Pectobacteriaceae; genus Brenneria; species Brenneria tiliae. The sequence goes on from NZ_JAKPCB010000096.1 coordinate 185,022, forward strand.
GTGAAACGTCACCGGCAGGTTTCAGTCCGTTCGACGGAGCTGACTCGTAGCGACATGATGAACGACATCGCCGACAACCACGAAGGCTATCAGCAACGGGAAGATAGCCTTAGAAGTTGTACCTAATGATCAGGTTATTGAGCCAGCATCGACTGGGTGCGTCCAAGGCGTGGGTCCTCCGGGAATAATGATGCGCGCATGTTACGCCGAGATGAAAAAGGCTGTCAACTCGAAGAGCGGCGAATAATGCAACGATGCGCGATTTATCGTTTCACACCACTTCCAGCCGGGCATAGGCCGCCACCAGCCATTTAATGCCCTGCCCCTGAAAGGCCACCTGAATGCGGCAATGGTCGCCGCTGCCTTCCAGATTGACGATGGTGCCGTCGCCGAATTTACCGTGCCGCACCCGCTGGCCCAGCCGGTAGCCGCTGTCGCTCTCGCCGATCGGCGTGCCGAGGCGCTGATGGTTCACCGGGCGCGACACGCTGGCGCGCAGCCGGACCTCCTCGACGCACTCCGCCGGCAGTTCCCCGACGAAACGCGAGGGGCGGTGATAGGCCTCTTTGCCGTATAGACGGCGGGTTTCCGCATACGTCAGGGTCAGCTTCTGCATGGCGCGCGTCACCCCCACATAGGCCAGACGCCGCTCCTCCTCCAGCCGTCCGCCTTCGTCGAGCGACATCTGGCTGGGGAACATGCCCTCTTCCATCCCGACGATAAATACCTGCGGGAACTCCAGCCCTTTGGCCGAGTGCAGCGTCATCAGCTGTACCGCGTCCTGATAGGCGTCCGCCTGCCCTTCGCCCGCTTCCAGCGCCGCATGGGACAAAAACGCCTGCAGCGGCATCAGGTCCTGATCTTCATCCTGATAGCTGTACTGCCGCGTCGCGGTAACCAGCTCTTCCAGGTTTTCCACCCGCGCCTGCCCTTTTTCGCCTTTTTCCTGTTCGTACATATGCCACAGGCCGGAATCCTTGATCACCCGGTCGGTCTGCACGTGCAGCGGCAGTTCGGCGGTTTCATCGGCCAGCGCGTCAATCAGTTCGATAAAGCGCTGCAGCGAGGCGGACGCCCTGCCCGCCAGCACTTTTTCCTGCAACAGCGCGCGGGTAGCCTGCCATAGGGTCAGCTGCCGGTCGCGGGCGGTGTGACGCACCACATCCAGCGTGCGGTCGCCGATGCCGCGCGTCGGCGTATTCACCACCCGTTCAAACGCGGCGTCGTCATTGCGGTTGGCGATCAGACGCAGGTACGACAGGGCGTCCTTGATTTCCTGACGTTCGAAGAAGCGCATGCCGCCATAGATGCGGTACGGCATATTCTGCTGCAGCAGCGCTTCTTCCAGCACGCGCGACTGGGCGTTGCTGCGGTATAAAATGGCGTTATCGTTCAGCGCGCCGCCGTTTTCCTGCCAGACTTTAATCCGGTTGACCACAAAGCGCGCTTCATCCAGTTCGTTAAACGCGCAGTAGAGCGAAATCGGCTCGCCGTCCGCCCCGTCCGTCCACAGATTTTTGCCCAGCCGCCCGCCGTTATGGGCGATCAGCGCATTGGCGGCGTTGAGGATATTGCTGGTGGAACGGTAGTTCTGCTCCAGGCGGATGGTTTCCGCGCCGGCGAAATCCTGCAAGAACAGCTGAATATTTTCCACCTGCGCGCCGCGCCAGCCGTAAATCGACTGGTCGTCGTCGCCCACAATCATCACCCGGGCGCTGTCGCCCGCCAGCATGCGGATCCAGGCGTATTGAATGCGGTTGGTATCCTGAAACTCGTCCACCAGAATATTGCTGAAGCGCTCGCGGTAATGATTCAGGATATGCGGTTTATTCAGCCACAGCTCGTGCGCCCGCAGCAGCAGCTCGGCGAAATCCACCAGCCCGGCGCGGTCGCAGGCTTCCTGATAGGCCTGATAAACCCGCTGCCAGGTCTGCTCTATCGGATTGCCGTAGCTTTCAATATGTTGGGGACGCAAACCTTCGTCTTTTTTACCGTTGATGTACCACATCGCCTGACGCGGCGGCCACTGCTTCTCATCCAGATTCAGCGCCCGAATCAGGCGCTTGAGCAAACGCAGCTGATCTTCGCTGTCGAGAATCTGGAAATCCTGCGGCAGACCGGCGTCCAGATGGTGGGCGCGCAGCAGGCGGTGAGCCAGCCCGTGGAAGGTGCCGATCCACATGCCGCCCTGACTGGTGCCGATCAGGTGTTCGATGCGGTGGCGCATTTCCGCCGCCGCCTTGTTGGTAAAGGTCACCGCCATAATCGAATACGGCGAACAGTTTTCCACCGCCAGCAGCCAGGCGATACGATGCACCAGCACCCGCGTCTTGCCGCTGCCCGCCCCGGCCAGCACCAATAAATTGCCGCGCGGCGCGGCTACCGCGTCGCGCTGTTTGTCGTTGAGGCCATCGAGCAGAGCAGAAACGTCCATAGGTATCGGTTATCCGTTGACGGGAAACCGGATCGCCGCCGAGGAGACCGATTCCCACTGATTATTTATACAGCGTCTATACCGGTGATTATAACAACGCCGTCAGCGATTCCAACCGGGAAATTTCAAGATGCGGCAGCAGGCGCGCGTCATCAATGCGCATCAGGTTGCCTTGCCGCAGGTTGATCCAGCACGCCTGTAGCCCGCAGCGCAGCGCGCCGGCGACGTCGGTGGTGAGATCGTCCCCCACGTGCAAAATCCCGCTCGGCGGCAGATCGAACTTTTCCGCCGCCAGATGATACATATCGGCGAACGGCTTGGCGCGGCCGTGCGGGCCGGCGCGCAGAATAAACGTGAAGTAGCCGTCCAGACCGAACAGATGGGGTTCGGCGTTGCCGTTGGTGATCGCCGCCAGCGGCAGACGCTCGGCCAGCGCCGCCAGCGTGCGGTGCGTCTCTTGCGTCACGCTGATCCGGCTGCGCCAGAGGGCGAAGTTTTCCATCGACTCCCGCGCCCCCTGCGCCGCCTGGTCGGCGCTCAGGCCGATGTCCGTCAGCACCCGCTCGACCGTACGTCGCCGCCATTCGGTAACGTCGTGATAGATTTCCGGCTCCCGTTGCCGTAGTTCGTTGCGCCGGCGGTGGAAATCCGTTAGCTGAAAATCCTGCAGGGCGGGATGGTAGCGCTGCAGAAAGTCTATCGACTCCCGCTCGGTGCGCCGTATCACGTCATGGTTATCGTACAGCGTGTCGTCCAGATCGAAGGTGATAGCCCGGATTTCACCCAGCGGTCGGTAAAAATGCATCAGGTTTTTCCCCGTTTGGCGCGTGGATGCGCGGCATCATACACGGAAGCTAAATGCTGAAAGTCCAGATGGGTATAAATCTGCGTGGTGGAAAGGTTGGCATGGCCGAGCAATTCCTGCACCGCCCGTAAATCGCCGCTGGACTCCAGCATATGGGTGGCGAAAGAGTGGCGCAGCTTATGCGGGTGAACATGGCTGTTTACCCCCTGTTTTACCCCCCACTCGGCAAAGCGCTTTTGCACATTGCGCATGGAGATGCGCCGTCCCTGATTGGAAATAAAGATCGCCTCATCCTGCGGCCCGAACAGTTCCCGCAGCTCCAGCCAGCGCACCAGCCAGGCGACCGCCGTTTTCCCCATCGGCAGCCTGCGCTCTTTGCTGCCCTTGCCCATTACCCAAACTTCGCCGCTATCCAGGTCGACGTGCCGGCAATCCATCCCCACCAGCTCGGCCAGACGCAGGCCGGCGCCATACATCACCTCCAGCATGGCCCGATCGCGCACCGCCAGCGGATCGTCAAGATCGATATCCAGCAGGCGGTTCATCTCATCCACATCCATATTTTTGGGAAGATGACGTCCGGCGCGGGGCGTAGACACCCCCTTGGCCGGATTCGCGCCCAGTACGCCGCGCGACACCATCCAGTCGAGAAAGCTGCGCAGGGCGGACAGGCGCAGCGCCAGACTGGCGGCGTGCAGCCCGTCACGTTTACTGCGGGAGACGACCGCGCGCACGCCGGCCGCATCCAGGCGCCGCCAGTCATCGACGCCGGCCGCGGAGACGATGGCGATCGTCGCCGCCAGCTGGCGCGCATAGCTGATTTGCGTCAACCCGCTCAGCTGGCGCTCGACCTTCAGATAGCGCAGGAAATCGTCGACCTGCGATTGCAGCGGCGATAGCGATGAAGCGGCCGGTGAATCAGGCTGGCTCATACCCGTTCAACCCAGCGCTCCAGCATGGCCGGCAGCATGGTCGTCGCCAGCTGTTGCAGCAGCACGGTTCCCATACCATCCTGATAGTGATGGCTGTCGCGGCTGGAAAAAATAAGCAGCCCCAGATCGTGGTTTTCACCCATCATCGACAGGGCCACCGAACCAATCTGCTTCGCCTGCGGCAACAGCAGCAGCAGTTCAGGGCCGTTCAGGCTGCCCAGATAGTGGCTGGCCTGGCCGAGGCGCTGAATACGCAGGGGTTCGAACAGGGAGCGATTCAGGGATAAATGGGTAAAGTCGGAAGGCGCGCCAATCCGCCATTTGTCGCTGAACAGGCGAACCGACGCCCCCGCCAGCCCCAGCTTGCGCGCCCAGCGCTGCAGCCGGTCGAGCATATCCAGCAGACTATCCGCGGAGGCCAGCTCCGTTTGCAGGTTCAGTAAGCGGTTAAACAGCAATTCGTTCGCCCCGGCCTGCTCCATCAACAGCGTGATTTCCTCCTCAAGCTGGGTGATGTGGTGCCGCTGGCGCGCCAGCTGCCACTCCACCAGCGATACCGTTCCCCTGACGGGGTGCGGTATGCGCATCTGCTCGATTTGCCGGGCATTACGGATAAAAAAATCGGGATTCTGTTGCAGGAACTGCAAAACCATATCGTCACTGAGTGCGACCCGGCGCTCTGCCTGCTCCTCGACATTCTTCATAAATGAATAAATCCATCGTAAACATGCGTTGCAGGACCGGTCATAAATAGCGGATGCCCCGGTCCCTCCCAGTGGATCTGTAAATCGCCGCCCGGCAGCGACACCCGGACCTGCGCGGACAACAGATCCTGTTGAATGCCTACCGCCACGGCGGCGCAGGCGCCGCTGCCGCAGGCCTGGGTTTCGCCGGCGCCGCGCTCATACACCCGCAGGCGGATGCTATGGCGATCGATAACCTGCATAAATCCGATATTAGCACGTTCCGGGAAACGCTCATGATTTTCCAGCAGCGGCCCCAGCGCCTCGACGTTGGCGGTCGCCACATCCTCGACCTGGATCACGCAGTGCGGGTTGCCCATGGATACCGCGCCACAGAGTACGGTGTGCTCTTCGGCGCGCATAATGTAGGTTTTTTCCGCTTTTATGGCGCGAAAAGGGATCTGCTGCGGATCAAAATTGGGCTCGCCCATATTGACGCGGACCAGATCGTCGTCGGTGACGCTGAGCACCATTCTCCCCGTCTGGGTGCTCACCGCGATATCACGCTTGCTGGTCAGCCCTTTCAGGCGCACAAAACGGGCAAAACAGCGGGCGCCGTTGCCGCACTGCGCCACCTCGCTGCCGTCGGCGTTAAAAATACGGTAATGAAAATCCAGCTCAGGATCGTACGGCGGCTCCACCACCAGGAGTTGATCGAAGCCGATACCGCAGTGCCGATCCGCCAAACGGCGGATCAGTTCGGGTGAAAAATAAACATTTTGCGTAACGGCATCAACAACCATGAAATCATTGCCTAATCCGTGCATTTTAGCGAACTGCATTATCCTGACTCCGCTGGCTTAACCGGGCGCGGTAAAAACGCTATCGTGACCTGTTATAAGATTATGATTACCCTGCACCCTTTCCGGTTGCAGCGGCGTCTATCCCCCCTTGAAAGCGATGGGGCATAGACGCGCCATCGCCGACTACCGCTGCGCGGACGACTGTTGCTGTGCGTGATTCGCGTCCTGCTGCTGAGCGGTCGGCGTTGCCGATTGTTGCTCCGGCGGAAAATAAAGCGGCCCTTTCAAGCCGCATCCGAACAGACTCAGCAACGATAACGCCAGAAAAAACCGGCGAAATACTTTTTTCATAACATTAAGACCTGTAATTCATACATGCATGCTCTCTATAATCGCAGGTGGATCATGAAAATCAATAGGAATCGAAAATGAACGATAGCGAGTTCCACCAATTAGCCGACGAATTGCTGTTTCAACTGGAAGAAAGGCTGGATCAATTTACCGGCGATGCCGATATCGATTATGAAACCAACGGCGGCGTGATGACGCTAACCTTTGAAAACGGCAGCAAAATCGTGATTAACCGGCAGGAGCCGCTGCACCAGATCTGGCTGGCCGCCAGGTCCGGGGGATATCATTTCAATTATCAGGATCGGCGCTGGGTGTGCGATCGCGGCGGGGAGGATTTCTGGGCGCTGCTGTCCCGCGCCTGCTCAACGCAGGCCGGGGAAAGCGTGCGCTTCAGCTAGCCCCCCAGATCCTACTATTTACGTCGCATCAAGAACAGCATCAGCACCGTCGCCAGCAGAATGACCACGCTCACGATATTCACCAGCGGCCAGCCGCTGGTGAACGCCATCATGCTGCCCGCCGACAGCGAGGCCAGCGCATTGGGCAGGCTGATAACCAGCGAGTTGATGCCCTGAATCCGGGCTTTATGCGCCGAATGGGAAAACGCATTCAGCATAAACGTGCCGCCGTTGAACATAAACGCCCAGCCCACGCCGAACATGACCAGCGAGGAGAGGAAGTGCCAGAAGGTGAGGCCGTTCATCGCCAGCGCGATGCCGATTAAGTTACAGATAATCCCCGTTGCCACCACCGCACCGGCGCTCAGTCTTTTTGCCAGCAGCGCCAGCACCAGCGCCGGGGCATACATGGCGACAAAGTGCCACTGCAGCACCGTGGCGCTGCTGCCGACGGAAAAATGGTGCCGATGCATCGCCAGCGGGGCGGAGTTCATCAATAGCGTCATCACCACAAAACCGGCGGTACAGCTGGCCGTGCCGAGGATAAACGCCCGGCTTTTCAAAACCGCAGAGAGCGGCTCTGCGCTTTTTTCGGTTGTGACGCCCACCGCCGCCTGCGGCAGCTTCAGACCCAGCAGCAGCAGGGCCGTCACGATACAGATCAGCGCCGCGACCAGAAAACTGCCGAGAAACGGATACAGCGGCCAGAAATCGGAAGAGTGGCTGGCGGCGGCCGGACCGAGAAAGCCGCCCAGGATGCCGCCGCTGATCACCCAGGAAATCGCGCCGTTTTTCTGGTGGTTATCGCTGAACACCTCGGCGGCGGCAAAACGGTAATATTGATTAAAGGCGCAGGACATCCCCAGCACAAAGGTCGCCAACACAAACAGGGGAAAGTTTTTCAGCACGATCGCCAGCGCCGCCAGCAGCGACCCGGCGACGCCCAGCGCCGTGCCGATGATAAAGGCGTTTTTTCTGCCGTATTTCGCCATCAGCGAAGAAACCGAGTAAATCATCAGCGTGGCGCCGCAGACGGTGGCGGTAATCGGCAGGGTGGTCAGCAGCGGGATCGGCGCCATCAGGATACCGACCAGGGTGGAAGACAGGGTCATCAGCGAAATGATGCTGCCCGTCAGCCCCTGTCCCAGCGCCAGCAATATCAGGTTTCTGCGTTGCAACCTATCCATGGCAATTCCCTTGGTGAATGCGCTGAAAAAATCGGGGATGGTGAAAATTAAAGTATTTGCAGCCGCTGCGGCATCTCTCTGGAGGCATCATTGACCACCGGGGTAATGCACAGGTGAGAAAGCGCGCTGCTGCGGAACGGGATCACCTGGGTTCTGCCGTCCAGCTGCACAATCTGATAAAACTGCGGCAGGTTGAAGTTGATAAAGCTGGAGCCATAGGTAAAGCGGTCGTGAGACGACGAGTAGAAACGGCTGACGTCGCGCACCAGCTCTTCCTTGCTGCCCTCGCAGTGGTGATACACCTCAACCCGGTTGGACTCGTCGAGAATATAGATATTAAAGTCCTGATTCTCGACCACGTCCTCAAAGAAGAACTGGATGATGCCTTCGCTGGCGACGCCGTCGATAACCGGCGGCAGGTGTATGTGGTTGGTTTCGACCTGTACGCCCTGCAGCTTGTTGTTGGAAATCGCGCCATAGAATTCAACGGCGTTTTCCAACTTCTGCACCGATACGCTCAGCCGTTCGAAAAACAGTCCCCAGGTTTGGCCGGCCACTTTCACCGCCTTAAAGCGGCCCGGCTCCTGGCGCGTGCTGGTCAGGCGCGACTCGATGCATTCCGAGACCAGCTGCTGCACCCGGGTGCGGATAAGGCCGCGCAAATGCTGGCTGTAGCAGAACACCTCCAGCGACTCCGGCAACGCGGCATCCTGGTGCATCTTGCCCAGAATGGTTTTCAGCGCCTCCAGCATCGCCTGCTCGCCGCTGAAATGCAGCGTACGCACTTCGTTCCATGAGTTGCGGTACAGCAAATCAATGCTGCCGATCAGGCATTGCTGCTGCTGGCCGAAGCTGAAAACGTCCATCTGGCGGAAATCAAAATGCACCACCTGATTGCGGAAGGCCGCGGTGGGATCGTATTCCAGATTGACGATGATCGCCAAATGGCGAATTTCACACGGGCTGTACAGCGCTTTCGGCGTCGGCGCGGGCTGGCGCAGCGGGAAATGCCGCGCGACGTCGGCCACCAGCGCCTGCAGGCGGGTAATATCGCACAGATCGCTGCCTTTGATATGCAGGCGCGTACTCGGCGTCAACAGACCGTTGAAGTAGGCCCAGGCCACCAGCTTATTCAGGTAGCGGTTATATTCCAGCGGCTGATGGCTGATGATGGCGTCCATCGAGGGCGCCTGATTGTACAGATACCAGCCGGAACGGTTGGCGCGCCCCGCCGGTACGTAGATAAAGGTGAGATCCGGCTCGGACAAATCGGGGGAAATCTGCGGATTGAGCAGCGTCACCTTGCCCGGCAACGCTTCGAATGCGGCATACAGCTTACGGGTCAACACCCCGATATCCTGCGGGCTGGCGCTGACGCTCAGATTATTACGGCGGGCGAAGCGGATCAGGTTGCGGTAGGTTTGCATCATCGCATCCAGCAGTTCGTTGTGCGCTTCCCGTACCCGTTCTATTTTCCAGTTTGCCCGGTTGTCCAACATCGCCAGATGCTCATCGCTCCAGCCCCACTCCTGCACCAGCTGCTTCAGAATCTGGCGGCGCCAGCCCACGCAGGGGCGCTCCCGCGAGAGTTTTTCACAGACTTTTAAGTAGAAACATCGGCGCACCAGGTCCAGCCGGGTTTGATCGTTTATCTGCGTCAGATAGTTCGTCACCCGCTCCAGCATCATGCAGTAAGGATCCAGACCGAAAGAGACGATCTCGCCGTCATGCAGCCGTTTTTTGATATCCATGGACAGCAGATGCGTATCGGGATACTCCCAGGAATAGGCTTCCAGCAGCAGCGTTTTCAACACGGCCTTGTAGGGGGAGTCGATACTTTTATACAGCTGCCACAGACTGGCGCCGAAATACTCTTCCGCGGAAAGCGTACTCAGCCCGCCCAGGTCCAGCCATTCGTTCGGCGCCAGTACGCCCTGCGCATACAGCGACAGCACATACTCATCGTAATTGGGTTCTTCCTCCACCGGCACCATATTCCACAAAATACGCTTGCCCGCCATGCGGACCGCCGTGCGGTAGAATTCGTCGAGTAACAGAATATGCTGGGTAGAGCCGCAGTCTTCGCCGCCCAGACTGCCGCTTTCATTGTGGCGGAAGCGGTTTTCATCCATCAGGAAGAAGCTGACGTCCACTCCCTGCACCGCCGCCCACTCTTCCAGCAGCGTGCATTTTTTCTGCAGCCGCTGGCGCTCTTCGTTGTCCAGCCAGGATTGATGGCAAACCCAGATATCCAGATCGGAGCTACAGCTCTGGCCGATGGATGAGGTGCTGCCCATGGAATAGACGCCGGTAATCGGCAGTTCGCCCTGCTCATGCGAATTCGCGCAGGGGCCCCACCTTAATTCGATATTATCCAGGTAGCGCTGCTGCTTTTCATCAGGCGTGTAGAAACAGACGCCGTGAGGAACCTTGCCCTCGACGTAGCCCGGCATCAATGGGTGATGATGATGTAGTAAAATCGGCAAAAGACTGTAAACCTGCTGAAAAGCGGGCTTCATTGCGGCCAAAGCACGGTCAACGCGCAGTTGGTTGATCGCATCCAGTCTTTGCTTCAAAGTCTCGATGTAAAAGTACAAGACGTTTCGCCTGATTGTCCCAGTGCCTAGAAAAAAACCCGTATTTCCACTTTGCCAAGGGTAAAATTAGAAGAATGTTTGACAAAATATTGCTGGAAACGTGATCAATTTAACACCTTGCGGATTAAGCGTAAAGAAAGTAAAGAAAGCAGGCGCGCTTTACCTTGCTTTCACTACGATTTTAATTCTCGTCCGTTCAATCCAACCCGCCACATACTTTTCAGACACCGTTTTTCCCCTTTCGTTTTAAAGCGCCGCGCCGGCGTCCGCAACCTGACACTGGCGCACCATCAGTGATACGATGGTGGAAAATGATAAAAACGGTATCAAGCATGTTAGACAATATTATTAGAATTGCCACTCGCCAGAGCCCGCTTGCGCTGTGGCAAGCACAATATGTTCAACAGCGCCTGAACGTCTCCCACCCCGGACTTCAGGTCGAATTGGTGCCGATGGTGACCCGCGGCGACGTCATCCTGGATACCCCGTTAGCCAAAGTCGGCGGCAAGGGATTGTTTGTTAAAGAACTGGAACTGGCGCTGCTTGAGGGCCGCGCCGATATCGCCGTTCACTCCATGAAAGACGTGCCCGCCGAATTCCCTGAAGGCCTTGGCCTGGCGACCATCTGCGAGCGTGACGACCCGCGCGACGCCTTTGTCTCCAATCGCTATGCCGGCCTTGAGCAGCTTCCCGCCGGCAGCCGCGTGGGCACGTCCAGCCTGCGCCGCCAGTGCCAGTTGCGGGCGCGGCGCCCCGACCTGGTCATTGACGATTTGCGGGGGAATGTGGGAACCCGCTTAGCCAGGCTGGACGCCGGCGAGTATGATGCGATTATCCTGGCGGTGGCCGGGTTAAAACGCCTGAAGCTGGAAGAGCGCATCCGCTGCCCGTTAAGCCCGGAAACGTCGTTGCCGGCGGTGGGGCAAGGGGCGATCGGCATTGAATGCCGCCTGGACGATAAACGCACCCGCCGGCTGCTGGCCCCGCTGAATCACGCCGATACCGCCTCGCGCGTGCTGGCCGAGCGGGCGATGAACCTGCGCCTGGAAGGCGGGTGCCAGGTTCCCATCGGCAGCTATGCCGAACTGGACGGCGATATCCTGTGGCTGCGCGCGCTGGTCGGCGCACCGGACGGCAGCAGAATCATTAGCGGGGAGCGTAGAGGCAAAACCGCCGACGCGGAGCGGATCGGCACCGCGCTGGCGGAAGATCTGCTGGCGCAGGGCGCCGGGGAGATCCTGCAGGCGGTTTATCAGGAACCCCCTTCATCATGACCATTCTGGTTACCCGTCCGTCACCGGCCGGCGAGCAACTGGTGACCCGTTTGAGAAAGCTGGGCCACAGCGCTTACCACAGCCCGCTGATCGAATTTTCACCGGGCCGCGAACTGGCGCAGCTGCCCGCGCGGCTGGCGGCGCTGCGCCCCGGCGATCTGCTGTTTGCGCTGTCGCAGCACGCCATAGACTACGCCGACCCGCTGCTGGCCCGAAGCGGGGCGGGCTGGCCGCAAGCGGCGGTCTATTTCGCCATCGGCCGGACCACGGCGTTGGCGCTGCATACCGTCACCGCCCGGCCCGTCGCCTACCCGTCGCCAAGCGAAACCAGCGAAACGTTACTGCAATTACCCGAACTGCGGCATGTTAATGGTAAACAGGCGCTATTATTACGGGGTAACGGCGGCAGGGAATTGCTGGGCGGCACGCTCGCCGAGCGCGGAGCGCAGGTCAGCTACTGCGAATGCTATCAGCGCAGCCCGGTTTATTACGACGGAGCGGAGCAAAGCCGCCACTGGCAGCAGGCCGGCATCGACAAACTGGTGATCACCAGCGGAGAAATGCTGCAACGGATCTATACTTTAGTTCCTGATTACTATCGGGCTTCCTGGTTACTGGGCTGCCAGTTGATAGTGGTTAGCGAACGTCTGGCCGCCCAGGCCCGCCGGTTAGGCTGGCGTAATATTCGGGTAGCCGATAATGCCGACAACGATGCGCTTATGCGCGCACTACAATAAACCTGATCATGGGATGTACCTTTTATGACGGAACACAATACCCCCACGACCCCATCTGAAGAGGTTGCAGAACGGGTTGAACCCGCGCATCAGCAGGAACCCGCGCCGCAGCCGGCCAAACGAAGCGGAATCGTGCTGGGAACGCTGGCTATCATTATCGCGCTGGCGCTCAGCGGCGGACTTTATTACTACACTCATCAACAAGATCGGCAGGAAGCGGCCGCCATCCAGAGTCTGGAGTCGCAGTTGAGCGCGCTGCAACAGCAGCACAAACAGCAACAGCAGCAGTGGCAGGACGCGCTGCAACAGCAGACCAAAGCACAGGATGCCGCCGAGCAGCGTCTTGACGCCCTGACCCGGCATACGGATGAAATGGGCGAAAAACTGGCGGCCCTCTCCAATCACGACACCAACGCCTGGCTGCTGGCGCAGGCGGATTTTCTGGTGAAACTGGCGGGCCGCAAGCTGTGGAGCGATAAGGACGTCACCACCGCCGGCGCGCTGCTGAAAAGCGCGGATGCCAGCCTGGCGGAAATGAACGACCCCAGCGTGATCGAAATCCGCCGCGCGCTTACCGGCGATATCAGCGCGCTGGCGGGCGTCAGCCAGATAGATTTCGACGGCATCATCCTCAAGGTCAACCAACTGACCGATCAGGTGGATAACCTGCGCCTCGCCGACAACAACAGCGATGAAGCGCCGATGGATGAAAACAGCACCGAGCTCTCCGCCTCCCTCAGCGAATGGCGGCAAAACCTCAGCAAGAGCTGGCATAACTTCCTGGCGGAGTTTATCACCATTCGCCGCCGCGACAGCGCCGCCGAACCGCTGCTGGCGCCGAGCCAGGACGTTTATCTGCGCGAGAATATCCGTTCGCGCCTGCTGGTCGCCGCCCAGGCGATCCCGCGGCATCAGAACGAAACCTATAAACAATCGCTGGAAACCGCCTCCACCTGGGTGAGAGCCTACTTCGATACCAGCGATCCCAGCACCCAGGCGTTTCTCGATCAGCTCGATGAACTGAGCCAGCAATCGGTGTCGATGGATGTTCCCACCGAACTGCAAAGCCAGCCGTTACTGGAAAAACTGATGCAGACGCGGGTGCGCAACTTACTGGCTCAGGCGCCAGCGACACGGCAGGAGGGCTGAACATGCTGAAGCTCTTGCTGTTGTTCCTTATCCTGATCGCCGGCGTAGTGCTCGGGCCGATGGTGGCGGGCCACCAGGGATACGTGCTGATTCAAACGGACAACTACAATATTGAAACCAGCGTAACGGGTCTGGCGATCGTCCTGGTGTTGCTGTTCCTCGCCCTGCTGGCCGTCGAATGGATTATCCGCCGTATTTTCCATACCGGCGCCCGCACCCGCGGCTGGTTTCTGGGGCGCAAACGCAGCCGGGCCAGAAAACAGACCAAGGCCGCGCTGCTCAAGCTGGCGGAAGGCGATTATCTCCAGGTGGAAAAATTACTCACCCGCAATGCCGACCACGCCGAGCAGCCGGTGGTTAACTACCTGCTGGCCGCGGAAGCGGCTCAGCAGCGCGGCGATGATTTCCGCACCAAGCAATATCTGGAGCGCGCCGCGGAAATCGCCGACAGCGATCAACTGCCGGTGGATATTACCCGCGTGCGCATCCAGCTGGCGCGCCATGAGGATCACGCGGCCCGTCATGGCGTCGACCGCCTGCTGGAAGTCGCCCCGCGCCACCCGGAAGTGCTGCGTCTGGCCGAGCAGGCTTTTCTGCGCACCAGCGCCTACGGCGCGCTGCTGGATATTCTGCCGGCGATGCGCAAAACGCGCCTGCATGATGAAGAGCAGCTGCGGAGCCTGCAGCAACAGGCCTATATCGGCCTGATGAACCAGGCCATGGCCGACGGCGGCAGCGAAGGGCTGAAGCAGTGGTGGAATAATCAGAGCCGTAAAGTGCGCCATGAAGTTCCTCTGCAGGTGGCGATGGCGGAGCACCTTATCGAATGCGACGACCACGATACCGCCCAGAAAATCATTCTCGACGGGCTCAAGCGGCAGTACGACGAGCGGCTGGTGCTGTTGATGCCGCGGCTGAAGGCGGGCAACCCCGATCAGCTGGAAAAAATGCTGCACCAGCAGATCAAACAGCAGGGCGCCACGCCGCTGCTGAACAGTACGCTGGGACAGCTATTGATGAAGCATGGCGAATGGCAGCAGGCCAGCGACGCTTTCCGCGCCGCGCTGGAGCAGCGCCCGGACGCCTATGACTACGCCTGGCGCGCCGATGCGCTCGATCGCCTGCATCTGCCCGACGAAGCGGCGCAAATGCGGCAATCAGGCCTGATGCTGACGCTGCAATCCCCCGCCGAATCGCCGCGACAGGGCGCCTGAGCGGCGCCTGCAAAGCAAAAAAAACGCTTACCGATAACGGTAAGCGTTGAAAAAATCAGGTCTTTAAGACAAGGGTTGGTGCCTCACTCAACGTTGTGTCCGAAAAATCCGATGGAGATTCGCACCTTCATCTGGAATTGGACCATAGGCACCTTAAATTGGCTCTGCGTCATTCCCAGGATTATGAAGCCGAAGCAAGCATAGAAGGTGGAATGAGCATCTACGCCGAGAATGATGCACTTTCCATGCCATATATTCAATGATATTGGGAAAAGAAACGGGCGGCGGATTAGCCGCTGAAAATAATATAATTATTTATTATGGATCCACCCTGCGCCGCGCGGGGATCACCGAGAAAATACGCTCTGGTTAGCGTTAATCGTCGCCATTTAGCGACACCTCAAACCCATAAACAAACTATTTATAGTTATCAGCAAGTTAAATGTCTCCATTTTGAGACAGCCAACCCCGCGTCTGTCGCCAAATGCCAACAGCTCAACCATCCTGCCGCGCCTCCGGCGGGCATGCTTCAAAAATCCCGCTGGCTCAGTATTCCCAGGCGGGCGCGATAGCCGTTTCTGATATGCCGGCAGGCGATCTCCTGCGCCGCTTCCCGATCGCGCCGCGCCAGCGCGTCGACAATCAGCTGGTGCTCTTTTTTCGCTTCCTCAACCCGTTCAGGCAGCTCGTAGGTGGTCCCGCGCAGCAGCGACAGGTGAATCCGCAAATTATCCAGCATCTCGTTCAGATAGGGATTATGGGTGGCGCGATAAATCTGTCTATGAAACAAACGGTTATGATCGTGCAGCAGTTTGCTGTCGTCGATCTGCCGCTCGGCGTTAACCATTTTCTGCAACAGAGCGATTTCCTCTTCCGACGCCGAGGCCACGGCGAGCTCGATAGCCAGCCGCTCCAGTCCCTCGCGCACGGCAAATAGCTGACGCAACCGTTCATAGCTGATCTGGGCAATCATCAGGCCGCGCTGCGGGCCGGGCTCCACCAGCCCCAGGGTTTGCAGCCGGTGCAACGCTTCACGAATCGGCGTGCGGCTAAGGCCGAACTGCTTCGCCAGCCGGGCTTCCTGCAAACGTTCCCCCGGCAGCAGTTCGCCTCTTTCAATCGCCGCTATCAGGGTATCAAACGGCGATAACGCCGCCTCTCGGTCAGTCAGTTTTAGATTCATAATCCGTCAATGAGTAAGGTAACAATGAGAAAGCACACGCCGGGCGGGCCGAAAATCATCATTATAAGCCAGCTTGATACGTTCGCCGGGACGGCGATCGTCAATAAGTTGAAAACGTTTCAAGTTTGCCCGACGCCGCGCCGTTGGCAATATCTCGCATTGCTTATTTTGTTCTTTGCTTAGCTAAAAAGCATCTTTGTTGCGGCGGATGCTGTTGCTATTCTGCCTGACATAACGGTATACAAATGAATGCAAAAAATAAAGGCCATGCTCATTTTTCCGGCATTACAGCCTTTTCATCGTTAGCGTCACAGCATTTTTGCTTAAGGAGTCATTGCGATGACCACTACCCCCGCGCGCTCGCGCGGAGAACAACTTAGCCGGTTTATCAGCCAGGCCCCCCGGCTCCCCATTCCCGACGCCGTGCTGCTCGAAGCCAAGCGCGCGCTGGTTGATTATCTGGGCGTGGCGCTGGGCGCGGTCAATGACGACGCCGTACAGGCGGTGCGCCAGACCGTCAGGCGCTGGCATTCGCAGGGCGAGGCGCAAATTTTTCTCGGCGATAAAACCGCGCCGGCGCTGGCCGCGCTGGTCAACGGCACCATGGCGCATGCCGCCGATTACGATGATACCCATCCGGCGGGCGCCGGGCATCCGAGCGGTCCCTGCTGGTCCGCGGCGCTGGCGATGGCCCAGGTCTATCGGGCCGACGAACAGGCCACGCTGATCGCCTTTATTACCGGCTTTGAAGTGATGGCCAAGCTGGGCGGCGGCTGGGTGCCCGGCGTGGGGCGCAATCTGCAACGGCGCGGTTTCCACCCCACCTCGGTGGTGGGCCGGGCGGGCGCCGCCGCGGTCTCCGCCTCGATCCTGCAATTGAATCCGCAGCAAATCGCCAACGCGCTGGGCGCGGCGGCCACCATGATGGGCGGGCTGCAGAAATCTTCCGGCACCCACGGCAAACCGTTTCACGCCGGCAAAGCCGCGATGGACGGCATTATGGCCGCCGAGCTGGCCGCCGAGGGATTTACCGCCGCGCATCACTTCTATGAAACCGACGGCTGGGTGAAAATATTTATTCAGGACGGCAGCGCGGAAATTCCCGCGCTGGATTTCGGCGACAGCTGGGAACTGCTCACCAACGGCTACAAGCTTTACGCCAGCTGCCGCGGGACCCACGCGTCGATAGAAACCGCCCGCGGTCTCTATCCGCGTCTTAACGGCCGTAAAATCAAACGCATCCACGCCAAAGTGCATCCGATGGGCATGGTCAACGCCGGTATCGCCAACCCGAAAACGCCGCTGGAAAGCAAATTCAGCATTCCCCACTGCATTACTCTGGCGCTGAGCGGCTACCAGCTGACCGATATCGATTTTACCCAGCAGACCGTCGACGATCCGCGTCCGCGCCAATTGCTGCCGCTGCTGACGGTGGAAGCCGTCGACGGCCAGTCGGCCAGTTCCGCCTTTATCGACGTCTGGCTGGAGGACGGCGAACGGTTGCAGGGTGAAACGCGGGTCTATCGCGGTCATGCGGAAAACCCGCTCTCCGCCGAGGAGCTGCGCGCCAAGTTCGACACGCTGACCGTTCCGCTGTTAGGCGCCGCCGATAGCGACAGGCTGTACCAGGCGGCGATTAACTTTGAGCAGCCCGGCTCGCTGTCCGTCATCAGCGAGATTCTGGCCGCCCGCGTCTAACCTCGACAGCCTTACCCATCTTGTCCCGGCCCGACATGACGGCCGGGCTTTTATTGCGCGATTTGTACAGGAAACCCGTTCCATGACCATTGCCCGCCAGTTTGCCCGTAACCTGCTGGAGTTTTCCCGCCGGCCCTTCCCTGCCGACGCCTTGACGCACGCCAGAACCGCCATTATCGATACGCTCGGCGTAACGCTGGCGGGCGGGGTTCAGGATGGGGCGCAAAAACTCCGCGCGGTAATCGTCCCCACGGCGGCGGCGGGGAAAAGCCGGGTGTTCGGCACCGATCTGCATCTCAACGCGCTGGATGCCGCCTTGCTGAACGGCACCTCCGCGCACCTGCTGGATTTCGACGATTCCAACTCCTGGCTGCACGGCCATATCTCGGTGGCGGTGCTGCCGGCGCTGCTGGCGCTGGCGGATGAGCGGCAATCCAGCGGTACGGAGGTACTGCGCGCCTATCTTACGGGATACGAAACCGCGGCGCGGATGGGAAAAACCGTCAGCCCGTTTCAATACCGCCACGGCTGGCACCCCACCACCTCGGTGGGCATCTTCGCCGCCGTCGCCGCCTGCGCCGTGCTGCTGGAGCTGAGCGAAGAGCAAACGGCCGCCGCGCTGTCGATTAGCGCGTCGCTGGCTTCCGGCATCAAGTCCAACTTCGGCAGCCAGACCAAATCGCTGGCGGTGGGACACGCCAATCGCAGTGCGCTGATGGCGACGCTGCTGGCCCGCCAGGAGTACAGCGCCGGATTGACGGCCTTTGAACATCACCACGGTTATTTCAATGTCTATAACCGCGGGCCGGAAAACTATGACGCCGCCCCGCTCACCGAACCCTGGGATGCGCCATCGCATATCCTCGATGGGGTCAAAGGCAATAACTTTAAATATTTCCCCTGCTGCTATGCGATTTTGTCGCCGCTGGACGCCCTGCTGACGCTGCGTGAACAGAGCGCGCTGCCCGCGGAGCAGATCGCGCGTATTCAGGTCGCCGTCCACCCGATCCGTTTCCCGCACATCAATACGCCACGCCCGGAAACGCCGCTGGCCGGGAAGTTCAGCCTGCATTATTGTATCGCCCGCGCCTGGCTCAACGGCCGGCTGACGCTGGATGATTTTATCGACGTCGCCGCGTTCAACGATCCCGCCACCAACGCTCTGATGGCGAAAGTCGAGCTGAGCTGTCACGATGAAAGCATTACCCACAGCGCGCAGGTTACGCTGATTACCGAGGATGGGCGGCGCCTTAGCCATTACGTGGCGGGAGCGCGCGGCTCCAGCGCCGACAACCCGTTGCCGGACGGTCTGATTGAACAGAAATTCCTCGACTGCGCCGGCCAGGCGATGCCGCCTGAAGCGGCGCAGGCGCTGTATCAGCGTTTGTTGCAGGATAATTTTCGCTAACTTTATCCATCTGCCCGACGGCAGGCGACGGCATGGGCCGTCGCATTATTACGAGACTGTTTATGATGCTTAACCTGATCCCGCCGGAAATCTCACCGCTGTTCGCCGGCATACTGGTATTTTGCAGTTTTCTCACCTCGGCGTTGACCGCCGCGCTGGGGCTGGGCGGCGGCGTGACGCTGCTGGCGATCATGGGATTGGGTATGCCGGTCAGCAGCCTGTTGCCGGTACACGGCATCGTGCAGCTCGGTTCGAATCTGAGCCGTACGCTGATGCAACGTCTGTACGTGGTATGGCCGCTGGTGCTGTGGTTTTTTATCGGCAGCGTCGCGGGCATCGCGCTCGGCGCGCCGGTCGCGGCCTGGATCCCGGACAGCGTGGCCAAAATCGCGCTGGCGCTGTTTATTCTGTGGTCGGTATTTCATAAGCGCGCGCCGCCCAAAAAGATAAACCGTCCGTTCTTTATTCTCGGCGGGGCGGTGACCAGTATCGGCACCATGATCGTCGGGGCGACCGGCCCGCTGGTCGCCGGGCTGATCGGCTCGCAGGGGCTGACCAAACAACCGCTGATCGCCACCCACGCCACCTGTATGGTGCTGCAACACGGCCTGAAAATCCTCGCCTTCGGCCTGATGGGCTTTGCCTACGCCAGCTGGCTGCCGATGCTGATCGCCATGATCGCCAGCGGCGTGCTGGGCACCTGGCTCGGCACCCGGCTGCTGGATAACCTGCCCGAAAGGCTGTTTCGCACCGCCTTTCGCCTGACGATGGTTATCCTCAGCGCGCAGCTACTCTGGCAGGGCATCAGGGGCTGGGCGTAATTCGCGGATAGCGGCAATTTTCCTATACCAACCAAAGCCTTTCTTGCTATATCCACTATTTCTCTTTGCATAGTGAAATTTGCTATTTGCCATTTAGACAGGGCGTTGAGAACATTGGTATACAAAAGAGCACCGTAAATAAAAATATCAATAAATACATAATGTTAAATTAAATCACTCCGCTACAAGGAATATCCATGCTAAATAAAACCCGCGCTTTGGCGGCAGTGATGCTGCTAACCCTGGGTAGCGCCCTGTCTCCCGCTCATGCGGAAACCGCCGTCGCCGGCAATGGCGAAACGCTGAAGAAAATCAAGGCCAGAGGAGAGCTGATCTGCGGCGTGCATCCTGCCCGTCACGGTTTTTCCTCCATCGACAGCAAAGGACAGTGGACCGGTCTGGACGTCGACTTCTGCCGCGTGCTGGCGACGGCGGTGTTCGGCGACGCCGGCAAGGTGCGTTTCACCCCGCTCTCCTCCGCTCAGCGTTTCCCCGCCATTCAGTCAGGCGAAGTGGACGTGCTGTCGCGCAATACCACCGCGCAGCTATCCCGCGATGTATCGCTGGGGTTGAACTTCGCGCCGCCGACTTTCTACACCGGCGTTGGCTTTATGGTACGCACCAACAGCGGCGTGAAAAAAATCGAGGATATGGATGGCGCCACCATCTGTGTCACGCCGGGCAGCGGTGCCGAATTTACCATCGCGCAGATCTTCGCTTCCCGCAACATGAAATACACCCCAGTGGTGATTGAAAACAATAAAGAGTACGTGTCCGCCTATCTGTCAGGCCGTTGCGACGTCATCGCCCGCGATAAAATCGCCCTGCCCGGGGTGAAAAACCATGACGCAGAAAACCCGGAGGATCACTACATCCTGCCGGGCATCTACTCTAAAGAGCCGCTGGCGATAGCAGTGCGCAAGGGCGACGATCAGTGGTTCGACATTGTGAAGTGGGCGGTTTACGCCACTTTCAACGCGGAAGAGATGAACGTCAATCAGGCCAACGTGGATGAACAACTGAAATCCGGCGACCCGGACGTACAGACGCTGCTGGGCGTCACCGGCGACTACGGCCAGAAGCTGGGGCTGGACAACAAATGGGTGTACAACATCGTGAAACAGGTGGGCAACTACGGCGATATCTATAACCGCCACTTCGGCCCCGATACCGCCGAACCGCTGGATCGCGATCTGAACAACCAGTGGACCAAGGGCGGCCTGATCTACGGTTTGCCTATTCGCTGATTCCGCCTATCACGGCGTAAACGAAGGCCTCGCCTCGTATTACGCCGTCAGATAAAAAATCGCTGCTGACGAGGACAGGTTTTTACCTGAAATAAAAGAAACACTGATGACAAAGCGTCGAGAAAAGATAAACACGCCGGCAACTTTTCCTTTATCCGCGGAAAAGTTTTTTGCGTATAAAAATATATTCGCCATCATGGGTAATAAATCATTTCGGGCCTGGTTTTATCAGTTCTTACTCGGCGCGCTGATTATTTTATTCAGCTACTGGCTCTACGGCAACGTGATGGATAATTTGCGCTCGCAGAATATCGCCACCGGTTTTGGTTTCCTGCCCCATCAAGCCCAGTTTGAAATCGGCGAAAAACTGATTGAATACAGCGCGCGCGACAGCTACGCCCGCGCCGTGCTGGTGGGGCTGCTCAATACGCTCTATGTCTCGCTGTGGGGCATTATCCTGGCCACCGTGCTGGGGTTTTCCATCGGCATCGCCAGGGTATCGAAAAACTGGCTGCTGGCGCGCATCGCCGGGGTCTACGTGGAGCTGATGCGTAATGTCCCGGTGATCCTGCAGGTGATTTTCTGGTCGGTGGTGATCCGTAACCTGCCCGGCCCGCGCGGCGCCATCGAATTCGGCGACGTGGGATTTCTCACCAATCGCGGCCTCTCCTTCGCGCTGCCGGCCGCCCATCCCGGCTGGCTATGGTGCGCCATCGCCCTGGCGGCGGCGCTGCTGGTCAGCGCCGTGCTGAAGGTGGCCGGACGCCGCCTGCGCGAACGTAGCGGGCGCGTTCTTCCGGTCGGGCGCATCGCGCCGGCGCTGATTATCGGCCTGCCGCTGCTGGCATGGTGGCTGTCCGGCAGCCCCCACCAGCTTGACCGGCCGGAACTGAGCGGCTTCAACTTCCGCGGCGGGTTCACCATCAGCCCGGAATTTACCTCGCTGCTGCTGGGCATTGCCCTCTACTCTTCCGCGTTTATCGCCGAAATTGTCCGCGCCGGCATCCAGTCAATCCCCAGGGGGCAGTTGGAAGCCGCCCGCGCCCTGTCGCTCTCCCCCTGGCAGATGATGCGCCATATCATTATTCCGCAGGCGATGCGGGTGATCGTCCCGCCGCTCACCAGCCAGTTCGTCAGCCTGTCGAAAAACAGCTCCATCGCCGTGGTGGTGGGCTATCCGGAGCTGGCCAACATCGGCAATACGCTGATGACCCAGACCGGACAGGCGCTGGAAGTGATCGCCATTATGATGGTGGTCTACCTGACGATCAGCAGCGTGACCTCGCTGCTGATGAATATCTTTAACCGCGTCGTCGCCATCAAAGAACGCTGAGGAGCGCGCCATGTCGTCCCCTTTTTCACC
This sequence comes from Brenneria tiliae, assembly GCF_023347575.1. Lineage (NCBI taxonomy): Bacteria > Pseudomonadati > Pseudomonadota > Gammaproteobacteria > Enterobacterales > Pectobacteriaceae > Brenneria > Brenneria tiliae. The sequence continues at coordinate 207,306 of NZ_JAKPCB010000096.1, forward strand.
CGCCGCGGCAAGCCCCGGCCTGCCCGCCGCCTGGCGCTGGATGCGCCGCAACCTGTTCAGCAGCCTGCCGCAGACCATCCTGACCCTGCTGCTGGCCGCGCTAGTATTGGTAGTCGGCGCCAAGCTGCTGCGCTGGGGCATTATCGACGCGGTGTGGAGCGCCGCCGACCCGCAGGTATGCCGCGCCGCCGCGGGCGCCTGCTGGGCGGTTATCGGCGAGAAACACCGGCCGATCCTGTTTGGCATCTATCCTTACGATCAGCACTGGCGGCCGCTTATCGCCATGGCGCTCTGGTTCCTGACCCTCGGCGTGTCGCTGATGCCGCGCTTCTGGCATTCACGCATTCTGCTGCCGCTATGGCTGCTGTCCGTCAGCGTGATGGCCGTGCTGATGAGCGGCGGCATCCTGGGGCTGCCCCATGTTCCCTCATCAGAATGGGGCGGGCTGCCGCTCACCATCCTGCTGTTTAGCGGAACGGTGGTGATCGGCATGCCCTTTTCCGTATTGCTGGCGCTCGGCCGTCGTTCGCCACTGCCGTTCTTGCGCAGCCTGTCGGTGATTTTTATTGAAAGCCTGCGCGGCGTGCCGCTGATTACCATTCTGTTTGTGGCGGTCAATGTCTTTCCGCTGTTTCTGCCGCCGGGCATGGAAATCAACAAGCTGCTGCGCGTCGTCGTCGGCATCGCGTTGTTTTTCGCCTGCTATCAGGCGGAAGTGATTCGCGGCGGCCTGCAGTCGGTGCCGCGCGGACAGTACGAAGCCGCCACGGCGCTCAACCTGAGCTATTGGCACACCACCACGAAAATCATTTTGCCGCAGGCGCTGCGCATCTGTCTGCCGGCGATGACCAACCACATTATCGCCGCCATGAAAAACACCTCTTTCGTGATTATTATCGGCCTGTTCGATATTCTGACCGCCACCAGTTCGGTGATGCAGGACCCGCTGTGGCGCCGTTATTACATCGAAACCTACCTGTTTATCTGCGCCATTTATCTGTTATTCGGCTTTTTACTGTCCCGCTATGCGCTGTGGGTGGAAAAACGCATTGATGCCAGCCGTAATCCTGAAACGCTTAACCACGGAGCCTTGTCATGAGTAGTTCGCTTTCCGCCGCGCCGGTGATTGAAATCACATCCGTCAGCAAATGGTATGGCGGGTTTCAGGCGCTGAACAACGTCTCGCTGAACGTGGCCAAAGGGGAACGCGTGGTGATCTGCGGTCCCTCCGGTTCAGGCAAATCCACGCTGATCCGCTGCATTAACCGGCTGGAAGAACATCATCAGGGGCGGATACGGGTCAATGGTATCGAGATGAACGATAACATCAAGAATATCAACCGTATCCGGCTAAGCATCGGTATGCTGTTCCAGCAGTTTAATCTGTTTCCGCATCTGAGCGTGCTGGACAACCTGCTCATCGGCCCGACGCTGGTGCGGCAAATGAAAAAACAGCAGGCCATCGAACTGGCGATGCACTATCTGGAAAAGGTGCATATCGCCAATCAGGCGCACAAGTTCCCGCTGCAGCTATCGGGCGGGCAGCAGCAGCGCGTGGCGATTGCGCGCGCCTTGTGTATGCAGCCGGAAATCATGCTGTTTGACGAGCCGACCTCGGCGCTGGATCCGGAAATGATTAAAGAAGTGCTGGACGTGATGCTCGACCTGGCGGAGAGCGGTATGACCATGATCGTGGTCACCCATGAAATGGGCTTTGCCAAAACGGTGGCGGATAAGGTGATCCTGATGGCCGACGGCGGCGTGATCGAATCCGCGCCGCCGCAAACCTTCTTCAACCAGCCCGAACACCCGCGCACCCGGCAGTTCCTCGATCAGATACTCAGTCATTAACGGCGAGGCGGACTGTCGCCTGGCGGAGACGGAATGAGGATGGAGCGATTAATTTATGGTATATCAATAAGTTAATTGTCTCTTTCTTGCGACAGGATAGCCACCAATGCCGGCAAAATACCGGCATTGGCCATCAACTCAGCGGGACGCCAGCTGCTCCAGGCTTTGCTTCGCCAGCTGATACAGGTAGTGCGCCGTGGGGAACAGCGCGCGATCGTCGACGCGGAATTTGGGGTGATGCAGCGCGTACGGGCCGCCGGAACCCACCATCATAAAGGTCCCCGGCAGCTTCTGCTGATAGAAGGCGAAATCCTCGCCGATGGGGCTGGCCTCAATGCGCCGCGCTTCGAACCCTTCTTCGTCCGCCACGTTCAGCGCGAAATCTACCCACTGCGCCGTATTGACCACCGACGGCGGCCCGGCATGCCAGATAAACTCGATTTCCGCGCCAAAGGTAGCGGCAATCCCGGCCGCAATCTGGCGAAAGCGCTGTTCAATCAACTCGCGCACATCCTGGCTGAAGGTTCTTACCGTGCCTTCCACATACGCGGTATCCGGGATCACGTTCCAGGTGCTGCCGCTGTGCACCTGCGTTATCGACACCACCGCATTGTTGTCCGACGGTACGCTGCGGCTGATAATCGTCTGCGTCGCGGAAATCAGCTGACCCAGAATAACGATGGGATCGTTGCCTTCATGGGGTTTCGCCGCATGACAGCCTTTGGCGGCGATTTTGATTTCAAAGCGGTCCACGCCAGCGGTCAGCGCGCCCTCTTTTCCGCCGATCACCCCCACCGGCAGCGTGGGATCGTTATGAATGCCGAAGATCGCCGCCGCGTCGTCCAGCGCGCCGGTGGCAATCACCTCCGGCGCCCCCAGCCCCGTTTCCTCGGCGGCCTGAAACAAAATGCGCACCCTGCCTTTCAGTTCCGGCTCGATTTTTTTCAGCAGAATGGCGGCGCCCAGCGCGGCGGAAGAGTGGAAATCGTGCCCGCAGGCATGCATTACCCCTTTACGGGTCGAGGTAAAGTCAACGCCGGACTCCTCTTCAATCGGCAGGGCGTCGATATCGGAGCGCACCACCACCAGCGGACCGTCCTGCTGCCCGCCGACTTCCGCCACCAGGCCGGTCTTCAGCGGCAGTTCGAGCACGCGAATCCCTTCCTTTTCCAGTACGGCTCTGATTTTCGCGGTGGTCTCAAATTCCTGATTGGATAATTCCGGGTGTTGATGCAGGTCGTGGCGAAATGCCTGAATAAACTGCGCCAACGGCTGATGCTGAGATGCTGTTTTCATTAATGCTTACTCCACATTGTCTGCTCCGCTTAGCAGAGCCGCCCGCTCAGGGGCGTGCAGGTACTGCTTTATTTTTCGGTTAAATGTCGAACTCAACCGGATCGGGAAGATTGGTCAACTGGCGTAAGAAACGCTGCGTCTGCGGATTATCGGAAAAGCTGATCACTTTTTCCGCCGGGCCTTCTTCAACGATATGACCGTCCGCCATAAAGATAACCCGGTCCGCCACCTCCTGCGCGAACTGCATCTCATGGGTGACGATGACCATGGTGGTGTTGTTTTTCGCCAGTTTTTTAATCACCTGCAACACTTCGTGCACCCGTTCCGGATCCAGCGCGGAAGTCGGTTCATCAAACAGGATGGCTTTCGGGTCCACCGCCAGCGCCCGGGCGATGCCGACGCGCTGCTGCTGCCCGCCGGACAGCGTCACCGGATACTGCGCCGCCTGCGGTAATAAACCCACCTGTTCCAGCAGCGCCATGCCTACCTCGTCGGCCTGCTTTTTAGCCATTTTTTTCACCACGATCAGCGCTTCGGTGATATTTTCCAGCGCCGTCTTATTCTTGAACAGGTTGTAGTTCTGGAACACCATGGCGGTCTGGCGGCGCAGCGCGTACGCCTCTTTGCCCGAATAGCGGCTCGTATCCAGCACTTGCCCGCCAATCTCTATCGTCCCCGCCTGCGGCTTTTCCAACAGATTCAGGCAGCGCAGCAGGGTGGATTTACCCGAGCCGGACGGGCCGATAACGGCCACCACTTCGCCCTGGGCGATATTCAGACTGATATCATCCAATACCACCTGATCGCCAAAGCGTTTAGTCAGATGTTTTACACTGATCATTTCAGCCCCCTATCGCTGCAGCGAGTGATTCAGTTTCTTTTCCAGCTGCTTTTGCAGCCAGGCGTAAACTATGATCACCAGCCAGTAAATCAGACCGACCACCAGGAAGGTCTCAAAGAAACGTAACGACTCCGCGGCAATCATCTTGCCTTCCGCGAACAGTTCGGAAACGCCGAGCGCGAACGCGACCGAGGTATCCTTGATCAGCGAAATAAAAGTATTTCCGGTGGCGGGCAACGCATTGAGCATGGCCTGAGGCAGCACAATCCGCCGGTAAATCTGCGCCTTGCTCATCCCTACAGACAACCCGGCCTCCGTTTGACCGAAATCCACCGAGGCCAGCGCGGCGCGGAATATCTCCGCCATATAGGCCGACGTTTTCAGACTGAAGCCGATAATCGCCGCGGACATGGCGCTCAGGTCGGATAACGCGGGAAAAAGCTGCGGCAAGCCGAAATAGATAATAAACAGCTGCACCAGAGAGGGTATGCCGCGGAATAGCGAGATATACAGCTCAACCAGTTTGACCACCGGCGTTATCTTGCTTTCCCTGATTAGCGCCAGCACCAGACCGATGATCATGGCGAAAAACATGGAAACCACGGCCAGCAACAGCGTCATCGGCAGATAGAGCAGCACCTGGGGAAAGACTTTTAGCAGGTAGGCAAGATCGATATTCATCAGTAATACCATTGATACCGCCATCGTGCGGCGCAGGCCGCGCCGATGGCGTTAAGATTGTCGAGAGGCGGCGCGATTAATGCGCGGCCGGCGGTGTGGTAATGTCTTCACCGAAATATTTGATCGACAGTTCCTTCAGTCGTCCGTCGTCGCGCAATTTGTTCAGTTGTTCATCAAACTGTTTACGCAGTACGTCGCCCTGTTCGGTTTTATGGAACGGGAAACTGACCTCTTCCACCACCAGCGAATCCCCCACCAGCTTAAACGGCAGGTTACGCTTGTTGATTTCCGCCAGCAGAATCGGACGGGAATTCACATAACCTTCCACGCGTTTGGACAGCGCATCGTTCATTGCGCCGTCGCGGGTTTCATAGGTACGGATCGTTACGCTGCCGTCCGGAAACGCCTTTTTCAGATTGTTGATATGGTTGGACCCCAGCACGCCCGCCACCGTTTTTCCTTTCAGGTCATCCAGCGTGTTGATATCGGCGTTGTCCTTATGGGTGACGATCTGGCTGCCGTAGTAGCTGTACGGCTGGGCAAAGTTATATTTCTCCTTACGCACCGGGGTAATCGCCACCACGTTGGCGACCGTATCCAGCTTGCCGGCTTCAAACTGCCCCATCAGGCCGCTGAAATCGGCTGTCACCCACTCGACCTTATAGTTCAGCTCCTTGGCGATGGTTTCGGTGATTTCAATATCGAAACCGACCAGCTTGTTATCCTGCTTGAAGCCGCTGGGGTAACTCTGGCCGGTGGACCCGGCTCTCAACACTTTTTCGCCCTGGGACGCGGCCTTATCCTGAGAATCACAGCCCGCCACCAGAAAGGCCGCGGCCAATGCTAAAACGGACAACGTTGATTTTTTCATTATCATTTTGAATTTCTCTCTTTCCACTGGTTATACGCATGGTTATCAAGGATCTTTTCCATAAAAATGGTCAGGTGGCCTTTGCCTAAATCCGCCTGCCCGACCTCTTTGAAACCATAATGTTTATACATTTCAAGCAGCCACGGGTGGTTTTGCGCGGTGCCCAACGACACCGCCGGCGCCTTGAGCTGGTCAATCAGAATATGCCGTTCCAGCCAGGCCATCATCTGCCGGCCCAGCCCCTGCTGTTTATAGTCCGGATGGGTGGCGAACCAGCCCAGATGCGGCAAACCGTAAGGACCAGGCTCCGGCCCCCAGGGGTAACGGATAGAGAATGACGATACCAGACGGCCATCCCTTTCCATGACATACACGCCGTGCGACGAGATATGCCTGCGCACCATGTCAATATCCGCATGGGCGGCGGAAAAATTGATCCCCAACCGGCGTATCGGCTCAAAAGCCGCCAACGCCAATGCCAGAAACGCCGCGTCATCCTCCAACGTGGCCTGGCGAAATACCGTACTCATGATTCCACCTTATTACGCCGGCAACAGGCCCGAATTATCCGCAAAGCGGATAACCTCATCCACTTTCTGCGGCGCGCTGCCCAGATAGTTGGCCGGGTTCAGCCACTCATCCAGCTCGGCTGCGGTCAGCTGCGCGGACAGCGCCGGGTGTTCCAGCAATACGGATTTGAATGACTGGCTCTGCTCGAACGCCTGCATGGAACACTCGTAAACCAGCTGGTGCGCGGTCTGTTTGCCCAGGCGCTTGCCAATCTCAAACATCACCTTTTCAGACAGCAACAAACCGTTTTGCTGTTCCAGATTGGCCCGCATCCGCTCTTCGTTCACCGACATGCCGCGCAGGATACCCAGCGCATTCTGCAACTGGGCGGACAGATAGATATTGATTTCCGGCAGGGCGATCCATTCCGCGCGCCAGCTCATCGCATCGCGCTCATGTTCCACTTTCATTGATTCATGGATCAGCGCCGCGCTTTTGAACACCGGCGCCGTCAGACTCGCCAGGCCCTCAATCGCCGCCGGATTACGCTTGTGCGGCATGGTCGTCGAACCGATCTTGCCTGCCGAGAAAGGCTCTTCGATCTCGTTGATTTCCGTGCGCATCAGGTTATACAGCTCGTTGCCGATCTTGCCCAGCGTGCCGCTGATCAGCACCACGACGGAGGCATATTCGGAAAAACGATCGCGGGCGGACTGCCAGCTGATGTTGGGCGTGTTCAAGCCCAGCTTATCCAGCGTCAGGCGCTCGATTTCCGGGCCTTTCTCGCCAAAGGAGGCATAGGTGCCGATAGCGCCGTTGATATTGCCCACCAGTACCCGCGCCTTGATTTCGCTCAGGCGCTCAAGATGGCGGATAAACTCATCCAGCCACACCGCCAGCTTAAAACCGAAGGTGGTGGGCAGGGCCTGCATGCCGTGGGTGCGGCCGGTTATCAGCGTGTATTGATACTTTTTCGCCAGGCGTTTCAGCTCCAGGGCCAGCAGTTGGGCGTCTCTGACCACAATGTCGAATGACTGTTTTAGCTGCAATACGGTAGCGGTATCGACAATATCCTGCGTGGTGACGCCATAGTGGATAAACTCGCCCGCCGCGCCGCACTGTTTCTGGATCGCGGCGAGGGTCGGCATCAGCGAGTGCTTCATGCGCGCCGCATCCTGGGCGATATCTTCCACGTTCAGCGCGCCGGCGTCCGCTTTTTCGGCTATCGTTTGGGCCGCGTCCTGCGGAATAACGCCCAGTTCCCCTTCGGCCAGCGCCAGAGCGACTTCCACCTCAACCTGTTTGGTCAGGCGATTGTGTTCCGACCACACGCCGCGCATTTCGGGCGTGCCAAAGTTATTCCCTATAAGAAGAAAATCAATAAGATGTGATGCCATAAATTACTCGTTTGGATTTATCAGGCGGGATTTATATCGTCTTTTTAATGGCGACGATTATCACATATGGCAAGGGGGCGCTTTATACCTTCGGGATCTATTTTAGAGCGGAAAGTTTGTTTGGCGCCGGGAGCCAGCGGGACAGGCATCCAACTCAAACATATTTCTTTCGCGGTCGGTATCGATAATCGTGTCGACCATCAATTGCGCCAGCGGCGGCAATGGCTTGTTCATCGGAGAAATAATGCCGAAGTGGGTACGCATTTTCACCCATTCCGACGGGACTTCCGTCAGGTTGATGCCCACCAGTCCGTGGCTTTTTTGTAACAGCAGGAAAGTATCCTCACTGACGAAGCTGATGGCGTTGCTGTGGCGCAGTACGCCGAACAGCGAGCAAATATAATCGCACTGAATATGCGGAGTGAAATCCGGCTGCTGGCTCAGCGCCGCCAGCACCTTGCGTATGCCTGTCGGCAGATAAGGGGCGGCGAAAGGATAGCTCAGCAGTTGGGCGGGCGTCACGCTATCCTGCCCGGCCAATGGATGCGTTTGGTGACAGACGAAAAGGCAGCGCTGGCTGCGCAGCGGCTGCACCCGCAGTTCGGGGTTGATCTCCGCCTGCCAGATATCGGCGACGAAAAAGGAAAATTCATCCGCTATCAGCCGCTGGTGCAGCGATTGCCAGTTATCGACGCTGTAGGCTATCCGCACGCCGGGGCGCTGGCGGTGAAAGTTTGCCAGCGCCCGCGGAATCAGCATGGAAGAAGGGGCGGGGCCGCAGCCAAAAAACAGCTGTCCTCCCTGTTCGTCGCTCATATGACGCATATCTTTAAGCAGCTCGCCGGACAATTCCTGCATGCGCCGCGCCAGGGGAAGCAATCTTTCCCCTTGCCAGGTCAGCGCAAACTGTTTGCTCTGGCGCTCGATCAACTGACAGCCCACGGCCTGCTCCAGCGCTTGAATACTGCGGCTAAAAGCCGATTGCGACAAATAGACCGACTCCGCCGCCTGCACAAAACTCTTCTGCTCCACCAGCGCCAGAAAGTTACGCAGTTGCCGTAGATCCAGATGCATACGTCCTCCGAAAATAGCCGGTGCAAGGGGAATCGCTCTCCCTCATCCAATAGCGTCGCAAACGCGCTCATCGCCTCGCTACGCGAAACTATTCGGTTATATGTTTACGGGAACGCGACGCGGCCAGACAATGACTGAATGGTTATAGCTTATAACCAACGGGGGGAATCCCCGCAGTTGGGGGACTCATAAGCAGATAAGGGAAAACATGATAGGCAGCAAAAACAACAGATCATGATAACTTGTCGTTTTCCCATTTTTCACTGCCCCTGTCCGAACATCTAATAGCCTCTATCGCACTCAATCTTTTACTGCGACAGACCCCGATTGCCGAGGGTCTATCTCCCGCGGCTTGAGTTCCGCGCCGCGTACCAATGGCGCCAGCAAAAATATCGCGCCCAGCATTAGCGACATCACTATGTACACATTGGAAAAACCGGTGATCTGAGCAAAGTATCCAATCGGCGCAGGCGCCATCAATGTGCCTAAATAACCTATGGTGGTGGCGATACTCATACCTGTGCTGGCAGCAATGCCCGGCTGATTGCCCGCGGCTGAAAAAGCGATCGGGACAATATTGGCGATACCGATCCCTGTCAATGCGAAGGCGATAATCGCCTGCCACGGGCTGGTCGCCAGCGCGGCGCTCAAGATACCGATCGCTGCTAACAGGCTTGATAGGCGTATCACACGTACCGCTCCGTAGCGGTTACGCGCCGCGTCACCCAAGAAGCGCAGCGCCGACATTGTACCGGCGAAGAATGCGAAGGCGAGACTGGCCGTCTCAACGCTGGCGTTCATGTCTTTCAAAAGATACCGCGAAGACCAGTCGACGACCGCGCACTCCGGAATCATGCCAAATAGCGCAATGAGTCCTATAAGGTAAATGTTGGGTGAACGAGGCAGGCGCATCGGCTGTTTAAGTTCCGTTTTCGGCGCAGGATCATCTTTGAGAACGAAAGGACAGGTAACAGCGACGAGTACAGCCGCCGTCGCGCTTATCAGAAAGATATGCCCGAGAAATCCGTAATGCTTGACGGCATAGCCACCTATCGAACCCGCCACAAACAGACCGATGCTCCAGGAACAGTGTGAGAAGGAGAGTATTGCCCGAGACAGGGCTTTCTCCACCGCCACCGCATTGGCGTTCATGGCGACATTCATCGAACCGATCGTGGCGCCGAGGGCAAACAGGGCAGCCACCAATAGCGGAATGTTTGAAGCAAGCCCGAACGGCAGTAGCGCCACTGACGTTGCGATGGCAAAAATCCGCACAATGCGCTGCGAACCGAACTTGACCATCAACATGCCCGATACCGGCATCATGATCAGCGCCCCCAGCCCAAATGTCAGGATAAGATGGCCTATCATTCCGTCTGTTGCCCCGAATCGCGGAACGAGCTGCGCTATCTGCACAGCCCAGCCGCCGGTCACAAAGCCGTTGACGAAAAACAGTACGGCAACGGCCCATCGCCCCTTTTGCGCCTGTTTCATGAGGAATGGCCTTTCCGCGCAGGCTGTCTTTCGCGATGCGCCGATAACCGTTCCACGATCACCCGGCGCCCCGGGCAGAAAGAGAGGACTGAGCTGTCCGCATCGTTGGTCAGCACTTTCACATCCCGGAAGTCAGGGATAATGAGTTTTGCGCCCAAAGGCATAAGGTCTTCATCGCCGACGCCGACGCAATAAGCGCCGGCGGCGACAGCGGAGGTCACTCCGCTCTTGGCATCTTCGAAAACGACGGTTTTACCGGCGGGAATGCCCAGACGCTCCGCCGCGAGCAGATAGGGGTCGGGGTACGGCTTGCCGCGGGTCACATCATCTCGCTCGACGATCACCGAGATGTACGGCTGCGCCTGGAGCAATGCTATGACGCGATCTATCTTCAGGCGCCAGCCGCTGGTCACGATGCCGACCGAGATCCCGGCCTCACCCAGGGAAGCGATAAGCTGCGCCACGCCCGGAATGGGATCACAGTCGGCGGTATTTTCGACATGGATAATGTGCGCCTGAACCTTCTTCTGAGCGGAAGGCGGCAAATCATTGAACAAAGCACGGATTGTATGCGGTCCGGGATGACCGTGAATGTGCTTATGAATGTCTTCGTCGGTGATCCGGCGCCCGTACATCTGGGCGGCTTCGCGCCACGCTTGTTCAATAAGGGTTCTGGAATCGATCAGAACACCGTCCATATCGAACAAGACCGCTGCTAACTTCTCTACGGATTCACTCATTTCTCTCTTCTCCATCAGACAACAGCGCTGCGCGCTCGATACGGGCTGCGGCGACAACCACCGGAAACTGACGACAATTTCACCAGCAGAGAGCTAAACTGTATAATTCCGATTTATATGGATTTGATAACCGGCAGGAATGGATATGAAACTGTTGCGGGCATTTGTAACATTGGCTGAGCAGGGGAGCTACCATGCCGCTGCGGAAACCCTGTACCTGACGCAACCCGCATTGACAAAGCAGATCCAGACGCTGGAGCATCTGACCGGAGTAAGCCTTTTTCATCGTGGTCGTCATGGCGCGAAGCTGACGGTCACCGGAAAGCTGCTTTATTCCAGGTCCAGCGAATTATTGCAACATTACGACGAGTTTCTGGAATATGCGCGCAGAGTACAGAAAGGGAATGCGGGTAAGCTGGCGCTTGGGTTCGGCATATCGTCATTTCAGCTTGCCCCTGCATGGGTAAATATTTTTCGTGAACGGCTCCCGGATGTGGAAGTATCCCTGAACGACATTCCTTCCAACGTGCAGTGTCAAATGTTGCTGGAAGGGCAACTTCAGGCCGGATTTATCCGGCTACCGGTGACTGAGCCGCTGGAGGCCAAGGTGCTGATGGAAGAAAAACTGGTCCTGGCCGTCCCATCAGGCGTTCAAGTGGATCCGGCGAATATCCAGCCGGTACTTGAAACGCATCCGCTACTGCAAATCAGTCCGCACCGCGGGCGCGGCCTGGCCGAGCAAGCGAGCCGTTTTCTTAAAGAGAATAACCTCAGCGCCAGACCGGCATCCGCTGCTGACGATATTCATACCCTACTGGCATTGATCGCGGCGGGAAACGGCGTGGCATTGCTGCCCGCAGGCGTCAGCCACTTTCAACCGACTGGCGTGACGCTGGTGCAGCCTGAAGGGAAGCACACCGGATGGCGGATTGGGATTGCATGGAATCCAAAAATACAGGATGCGCTGCGGGATAAATTTTTACAGATGGTGACAGCGATAAAGTGAGGCAAGCCAATGGGGCGCGCCCGGATGGATGTGCCATTTAAAATCCGTTTAAATCGCACTGTAAGCGTTTCCGGCGTCAGGAAGTGGAATAGGAAGATGCCACTTTAATTGCTAATAACCCACCAATGCCTATCATCAAGGCATCAAGTATAATTATTGCAAAACCATACTGGATCTTTAAAAAATCGCTAAAAACAAAACCGGCGAGGAATACAAAAATAGCACTGGCTATTATCATGCCAATACTAGAAAAGAGAATGCTTTTAGATACGGATGAAGCAATACGATAACCCATAACGCCATAAATAATAAAAAGGCCAATCGCAGCCACAAGGACAGCTAGTAAGTTGGACTCCATTCGGTCATTACTATCAAAAAATGGGCCATAATGTGACGCAGAAAAAGAAAGGCTAAATATTAAAATCCCGGGGGCAATCAGGGCTGGTATCAAACAGGAAATAAATCGCTTCATTTTCAAATCACTTTCCAAAACCATATTTCTTTGGAGTCAAAGAAGTCAGATGCAATCCCTTCTATACTGACTCCCCATTGTATGCGCAGATAACTAAACTTTGTGGTTAACCTTGAGCCATTCCATAGGTCAATGTGATCTCCCGACCGATTGGCGAATGATTCATTGCCCCGTCGCCAAAAGTCTTTAAAGAAAATTATACCTGTTTGGTTCTTGAGTGTTTTTTCAAAATTATTGGCATCAACTTTGATCGCCGGGAATAGGCCAGGAACGGAAGTCCGCTTGAGGGCATTTGCCAGTTCTTCCGCGCGCAATATATGCCCTTGCTGTTTGGGATGCAGCCAGCAGAATTCCGCGCGGAGTCTGGTCACATCGTATCCGCGTATCCGCAGCGCGCCAATGCCGTTCCTATCCTGATAGCGCATTGATCATCAAACGCCTTATGTCCGTCCTTACGCCGACAGGGATTCTCATCCCCTTTAATTTCTGGATGTGCATTCCAGAGCGCAGCAAATGTAATGCTCATCTGATAGTCCCTTATATTTAAAAATCCGAATATAGTCTTTTGATTTGGAGAGTTCAAAGACCCCTTTATCAAGTCAGGAAACCTCTGCCTATTTTTCAGACTATTCTCGAATTCACTTGCATATATCACTTTTTAGAGCACGGCGTTGCAGCCCTTCGTGCCCTGAGTCGGGAGCGTGCTTCGACGTGTATGGGGGGGTTACCGTATCAAGGGAAGAACAGGACAGACAAAAAAAACAGCAAGTCATGACAACTTGCTGTTTTATTTGTTCTGACAGCCTTGTCCGCACGGCTATGGACAAAACCTTTAAATAAGCTGGTCGGCGAGAGAGGATTCGAACCTCCGACCCACTGGTCCCAAACCAGTTGCGCTACCAAGCTGCGCTACTCGCCGAATATACTGCTTAAGCATTGCGGATGCTTTCGTCTGTGTGGTGCGAAGAGAGGGACTTGAACCCTCACGTCCGTTAAGACACTAACACCTGAAGCTAGCGCGTCTACCAATTCCGCCACCTTCGCATAACTCACAAACGTTTAAATCTGGGGTGGCTAATGGGACTCGAACCCACGACAACTGGAATCACAATCCAGGGCTCTACCAACTGAGCTATAGCCACCATATACCACGCTGTTACTGCTTTTTGACGGGTACTTCCTTTACGGGGTAAATGTACCACCGCAGCTCTTGCACACAATTTAATGGTGCGCCCGACAGGATTCGAACCTGAGACCTCTGCCTCCGGAGGGCAGCGCTCTATCCAGCTGAGCTACGGGCGCATAGCGCCGTTGCGGGAGGGGATACTACGTATTTAACCGGTGCCTGTCTAGTGCTTTTTTATCGAAATGATGCGTTTGCTTATGCTTTGCTCATTTCGCGTTAAATTACGTACAAAACCGCTCTCCCCTCCGCTAATCGCTACATTTTAGCCGCTATCGACGCCTGTTTTTTACCCAATCCCAGCACCAAATAGCAGAGGCTGACAAAGGCCAGAAACACCATGCCGACCAGCAGCGACATTCGCGTATCGACGTTGATATACATGCCCGCCAGCACGCAGCATAAAAACGTCATGGTCAGGTAGTTCACCCAGGGGAACAGCACCGACTTGAACGGATGCGCCGCCAGCGCCGCGCGGTGCTGTTCGCGAAAGCGCAGCTGGCTTATCAACACCACGAACCACGGGATCATGCCGGGCAGCACGCTGGCGCTGTAGACATAAACGAACACCTTCTCGGGATTGGGGATGATGTAGTTAAGCAGCGACCCCGCAATCAGGCAGAGAATGGAAATGGTGACGCCGGCCGCGGGCACCCCGCCGGCGGTGACTTTCCCCAGCCATGCGGGCAGTTGGCGGTTGTTGGCCAGGGAATAGAGCATCCGTCCGCAGCTGTACATCCCGCTGTTGCAGCCGGACAGCGCCGCCGTCAGCACCACAAAGTTGATGATTCCCGCCGCGGCGGTAATGCCGATTTTGGCGAAGGTCAGCACGAACGGGCTGCCGGCGGTGCCGATTTCATTCCACGGGAAGATGGTGACGATAACAAAGATCGCCCCGACGTAGAAAATCAGGATGCGCCACAAGATATTGTTAATGGCGCGTTTCAGCGTTACCTGCGGGTTTTTCGCTTCCCCGGCGGTGATCCCCACCAGCTCGACGCCCTGATAAGACGCCACCACCAGACACAGGGCGAACAGCAGCCCTTTCCATCCGCCGGCCAGAAATCCGCCGTGCGCCGTCAGATTGGAAAATCCGGTGGCCTGGCCGTGGTTGCCGAAACCGAAGAAAATCACCCCCAGCCCGACGACGATCATCACAATAATGGTGGTGATTTTAATCATCGCGAACCAGAATTCGATTTCGCCGTACAGCCGCACCGCCGCCAGATTGGCCCCCGCCACCAGCGCCACCGCGGCTATCGCCGGTATCCACTGCGGCAGCTCGGGGAACCAGTACTGCACGTAGACGCCGATGGCGGTGATTTCCGAAATCCCCACCGCCATCCACATAAACCAATAGCCCCAGGCGGTCAGGTAGCCGAAAAAGGGATTCATATATTTATGGGCGTAGACGGCGAACGACCCCGCCACCGGCTCCAGATACAGCATTTCGCCCATTGAGCGCATAATAAAGAACACAAATATCCCGGCGGTAATATAGGCCAGCAGCACCGACGGGCCGGCCCACTTCAGCGCGCTGGCGGCCCCCATAAACAGTCCGACGCCAATGGTGCCGCCCAGCGCGATCAGCTCGATATGCCTGGCCTCTAATCCCCTGTGGAGCTTATCCTTTTTTACATCTTCCGCCATAAATCCTCTGTCTTTAATACATTGATTATATCCGGGCGATTACCGGTTCTTATCGTTATTGCTCGCCTGATTCACCCTACGGTCAGTGCGCCATTGGGTAAATCAGCGGCCGTGAAGATACAACAATGCGGGCGGGAATAACACCGTGCCATCCCGATCCGCGGAAGGGGAATATGGTTCAGCATTTGTCAGCCATTGGCAAACGGGTCATTAAAACGGAATAGGAATAATAAAATATTTTTTATGCTCAGGATGAGGCGCGAGCGAAACCCCGTCGCGCCCAACAGGCGCGGCTACAGACGTCCGCTGTAATGATAAGCGAGATATTTCAACAGTTTAAGCTGACGGGTAATGCGGCTTGGCTGCGCCAGCAGGCGGTAAAGCCACTCCAACCCCACATTCTGCCAGGCGAGCGGCGCGCGTTTCACATGGCCGGTAAAAACATCATAGGTGCCGCCGACGCCCATATAGAGCGCATCCGGGTAATACTGACGGCAGTCGCGCATCAGCATCTCCTGCCGCGGCGATCCCATCGCCACGGTAACGATTTGCGCGCCGCTGGCGCGAATACGCTTAAACAGCGCCTCACGCTGGTCGGGCGCGAAATAGCCGTCCTGAATGCCGACGACGTTCACCTGCCACTGCGCCCGCAGTTTGGCTTCCGTCTGCGCCAGGACCTCTGGCCGGCCGCCGACCAGAAACACCGGCGCGCCCTCTTTGCCCGCCCGCTGCATTAGCGCTTCCCATAAATCCGCCCCGGCGATGCGGGTCACCTCGGCGTGGGGATATTTGCGGCGGATGGAGCGCACGATACTGATGCCGTCGGCGTATTTGTATTCCGCCTGGTCCAGCAGCGCCCGCAGGGCGCTATCCTGCTCGGCGGCCAACACTTTCTCGGCGTTAACGGCCACCAGCGTTCCCGTTTTAAGCCGCTCGCCGCTAAACAGGTAATCGACAAACTGCGCCATATGGCGGAATCCGTGAATGGATAAGCCGCGAATGGAATAGGTGGGGATCGTCTCTTGTTCTGCCATGTTAAATCCTTTACGGCACGTCGTGCGTGGGGGCTGCGGGGGCGGACGGCGCCGCTGCAGTCCGGGGGCGTAATAAGCGCTGTCTGATCAATCCGGCGCTTTCCAGCAGCCAGTAGAGTAATTTCGCCATCAGCAGGCACAGGCCGAAGATCAGGCAGAAGAACACCACGCGGGAGACGAAGGCATCAACCCCTTCACGCGTCAGCACAATGATATTGAATACCGCGCCGAAGCAGAACGCCTGCAAAATCGCCGCCTTGTAGCGGTTGGCATCGTTTTTCCCCAGCTCATACACCCAGTCGAACCATTTGATAATCAAGCCGACGGCGATGGCGCCCAGTGGAATAAACAGCACGCCGCCCATAATCACCAGCGAACCCAATAACGTGGGGGATATCGCCAGCCCGGAGTGGTTATTCAGCACTTCCCAGGTGAAATAGTTGGCGCTGTTCAACACCAGATGGGGGCGGTCGGGCCACAGCCAGGAAGGAATAAACACGTAGAAATCACGCACGATCGGCGCTAATCCCTGGAACTCGATTTTATCGTAGTTCTGCAATAGCAGCGCCAGGTTCTCCCAGGGGGAAAAGGTGTCGCGGGTCAGATAGAGGAAAGTGTACAGCGCCTCGTCGCCGCGGACGTCCATACCGTAGCGCTTAAGCGCCAGCCAGAACATGCCCACCACGCCGAACACGCCGGCGGCGGCCAGCATCCACAGGGAGATCCAGCCGCGTACGATGCCGATAAACAGGAACAGGGCGAAAGCGATGATGACATTCGCCCGGGTGCCGCCGACGATGACATAGGTCAGCATGCCGAACGCCACCGTGCCGATAAGAAACAGCAGCCAGGCGCGCGGCGTCTGCCGTAGAAAATAGACCACCAGCATGGCGGGAATAAAGAAATAGAAGAAGCGTTTCAGTGCCACGCCGGACACTTCGCTGGAAAAAATCTGGCTGTAAGAGCGCAGTTTAAACAGCAAAAAACCGTTGTTGAGGAAAAACAGCCCCACGGTGGCCGCCGCAATCAGCGCCAGCAGGATCCAGGTCAGATTGGTTTCCACCCGATTCATGGTAAACAGCGGCGGGCGGGCCGATGGCGTTTGCGGGCGCAGGCGGGTTTTATAGCTGACGTAATAAATGGCGTAAAACGCCGTGGCAGCGAGCAGCGCCTGGAGCAGATACTCCACCGGAACCACCTCGACGCCGAAGCGAAAGGCCAGCAGGCAGGTAAACGGAAAACCGAAATAGAACGTCAGTAAATAAAGAAGAGAAAACAACACGTTAAAATTAAAACGGACGCGCCGGAACTCCTGCCAGGTCAGCGTCAGAATAAAAATGAGCGCCATCAGGTAAACCACGAACAGGCCACCAAACTCTCCCAGCGTCATGTCGGTTCTCCCGCCGTCAGCGCCTGCCGCCAGCCTTGCAGATAATTGGGGTTAAAGAAAGCGATCCGCCGCTTATCAACCGAGGCCAGTTGACGCTGCGCCTCGCGCACCAGCGCTTCATCCAGGCTATCGCCATAAAACAGCACCGGCAGATGCTGCTCGGTCAAATCCCGCCAGAAAGGATTTTGCCGGCTAATCACAAAAGGTACGCCGAATTGAATCAACAAGCACAGCGTGCCGATGCCCTGCTGGCGGTCAAAAATAAAGTAGCCCAAATCGCAGGTGCGCAGCATGTTCAGGTAATCCTCAAACCGCAGTTGCTCTTTCAGCAACTGGAAGTTTTTGACGCCGAACAGCGCCAGCCCTTCCTTCTCTACCCGCGCGATATAGCGTCCGTTATCGGCGGGATAGCCCATCGGCACGATCACCCGCACGCCGGCGCCGAACTGCTGATGGATGGCCCGCAGCGCTTCCTGATGACGGTTGGTGCGATCGCCGGAGTTGCCCACCAGAATGGTCATCGGCCCCGCCAGCGGTTTCTCCGCCTCGACCGCGGTCAGCGCCGGATCCATCCGCGTCGGGAAATAAAGCAGCGACGCCGGCACCCGGGGATGCCGCTGTTGATAATATGCCAGATCGCCGCGCGTGGCGAACACATGTCCGATGCGGTTTTGCGCCGCGCGGCGCAGCAGATAAAACAGACGATACCGCAGGCTGCTCGCCTCTTCATACAGGTCAGCCCCCCAGATATGCCAGTACGCCTGCGACGGCCTGATTTTACCGCTTAATAACGCCAGCCACAGCCTGGGGTTAAACTGGCCGTGGAAGAAGAAACGCGTGCGGCGATCCGCTTTGGCCTGGGCGATCACCGCCTGGGCCAGCGTTTTTTTATCGGCGTGGGTGACGATATTCAGCGCGGGAAAATCCGCCGCCGGCAGGGGGTCGCGGGCGGCCACCATAAAACGGCCGACCTGCGGCGCGGGCAGCTCCGCGGCCAGCGTGTCGTTAAAGAAACGCAGAACCGTGCGGTTATGATGCGGGATATCGGATCCCAGGACATGGATCAGTGTCGTCGTCATGCTCGCCTACGGTAAATAATGAATACGCTACAACAAAGCAAAAAATAGACCAGGTAGGTCGCCATATACGCCTGCGCGGCGCCCAGCGCGCCGTTGACCGGGATCAGCCAGTGGGCGAACCCGGTAAGCAGCAGAAACTGGCTGACCTCGGTAAGCAGATAAAAACGCAGCGCCGCCTTGGCGATCACCAGATAACCAAAAACGTAAGCGCCCACTTTCATCACATCGCCCACCAGCTGCCAGGCGAACAGATCTCTCATCGCGGTAAACTGGCTGGAGAACAGCAGCCAGATGGCAACGTCGCGCAGCAGCCAGACGCCAAAGCTGACCGCGGCCACCACCGGAAGTACGAATTTCAGCGAACGGACGATCTCCTGCGCCAGCAACGTTTTGTCCGTCAGGCGGGATAGCGTCGGCAACAGATAAACGGTGAACGACGCGGTGATAAATTGCAGATAGGCATCCGAAATAGTGCTGACCCCCTGCCAGATGCCGACATCGTCCCAGCCGTAGTGCGCCGCCAGCAGGTTGCGCATCATGATATAGGCCACCGGCAGCGTGACCGCCGTCATCAGCGCCATCAGGGTGAATTTGCCCAGATGCCCGGCCATCGCCTTGTCCCAGGCCGGTTTTAGCCACTCCAACGTGAGCGGCGTGCGCCGCAGCATCAGCCAGCCGGCCGGCAGCGCCGCCAGCGCGGGCACCAGAGCCAGCCCGGCCAGCGCGCCGCGGTATCCGCCCAGGGTAAAGCACAGCCAATAGGCCGCCAGACCGATCAGGCTGCCGCCGATGACGGCCAGCGCATTGCCGACGGCATCGCGGTAGCCTTTCAGGATCGCCAGAAAAAGGTTGGCGTAGGCGATGGCCATCTGGATCAGCGCCAGCGCGCGGATCACCTCACGATATTCGTCATGGCCGAACAGCGCATGGGCAATCGGCGCGGCGGCCAGTACGAATACCGCCGCCAGCAGCGTGGAAAACCCCAGCACCAGAGTAACCGAGGTGCCCAGCAGCGACCGCAGACGATCCGGCTGCTGCTGGTATTCCGCGACATACTTGGTGACGCCGTTAAAAATACCCGCGCCGGACAGTACGCCCAATACGGTGATCAACTGGCGGAAATTGCCCGCCTGCCCGACGCCGGCGGGACCGAACGCCACCGCCAGCAGTTTGACCACCACCAGCCCGGCGCCGATTTTTATCAGCGTGGAGCCGGCCGTCCAGATCGATGCTTTCGCCAGCGACATATCAGGAGAAGAAACTCAGAATGGTGTTGATGACCGTTCGCTGATTGACGTCAGGCAGGTTATAGAATAGCGGCAGGCGCACCAGACGCTCGCTTTCCGGCGTGGTGTAGCGATCTTCGCCGCTGAAACGGCCGAAGTTCTGCCCGGCGGGGCAGCTATGCAGCGGAATATAATGAAAGACGGTAAGGATCTCGGCCTCTTTCATATAACGGATAAACGCGGCGCGATCTTCGGCATCGCGCAGTTTGATATAAAACATATGCGCATTGTGGACGCAGTTCGCCGGCACCGTCGGCAGGGTGATACGCCCCGCGTCCGCCAGCGGCTGGAAAGCCGTATAATAGTTCTGCCACAGGCGCAGGCGGCGTTCGTTAATCGGCGCGGCCGCTTCCAGCTGCGCCCACAGATAGGCGGCCTGAATATCGGCCATCAAATAGCTGGAGCCGATATCGCGCCAGGTGTATTTGTCCACCTGCCCGCGGAAAAACTGGCTGCGGTTGGTGCCTTTTTCACGCACGATCTCCGCCCGGTCAATCAGCCGCGGGTCGTTAATCAGCGTCGCCCCGCCCTCGCCGCCGGAGGTGTAATTTTTGGTTTCATGGAAACTGAAACAGCCGATATGGCCGATGGAGCCCAGCGCCCGCCCCTTGTAGCGGGACATCATCCCCTGCGCGGCGTCTTCCACCACAAACAGATCGTACTGCTTCGCCAGCGCCATGATGACGTCCATCTCGCAGGCCACGCCGGCATAATGCACCGGCACGATAATCCGGGTTTTATCGGTGATCGCCGCTTCGATTTTAGTCTCATCGATATTCATGGTGTCGGGACGGATATCGACAAACACCACTTTCGCCCCGCGCAGCACAAAGGCGTTGGCGGTGGAGACAAAGGTGTAGCTCGGCATAATGATTTCGTCGCCGGGTTTGATATCCAGCAAAATCGCCGCCATCTCCAGAGACGCGGTGCAGGAGGGGGTCAGCAACACTTTTTTACTGCCGGAATAGTGTTCCAGCCACTGCTGGCAACGGCGGGTAAAGCCGCCGTCGCCGCACAGCTTGCCGCTGCTCATGGCGGCCTGCATATAGTCGAGTTCGGTACCCACAATCGGTGGCGCATTAAACGGAATCATTTGATCACCTGTATAACCAATAGGCCGTGCTCATCATTCTGGCACCGCGACGAAGATAAAGACGGAGAGCCGCCACGTTGCCTGTCTGCGTCGCGACCCATAAACGTTGCATTCCCTGCCGCCGGCACCAGGTTTCCGCGGCCGACATCAGCTGCGTGCCGATGCCGCGGGCGGCGGCGCCCGGCCAGACGGCCAGCAGACCGATGCGGGCCTCGCCGGCGTTCAACCGGCGCAGCGTCACCCAGCCTTGCGGCTCCCCGGCCGCGTTTTCCAGCAACAAACACTGGTGATCGAAGACGCCCAGCACGGCGTTTTCCGCCCACTGCGCATAAAAACGCCCGCTGTCTTCGGGCCGATACCAGGGGGGGCGAAAACGGCTCAGGGCGAAAACCTGAGCCGCCGCCGACCGCAGCGCCGGGATATCGGCGCTGTCCGCGACCCGCAGACGAGGAGGCTCCGCGGCCGGAAGCGCCTCCAGCGCCAGGCAGAGATCGACCTCCCCTTCAACCAGGCGGAAACCGCAGTCCGCCAGAGCGTCGGCCAGTTGCATATTATCCGCCGGTATCTTGGCCTGCGTCAGCGCGTAGGCGTTCAGCGCATCCGCCGTCAACAACGGCGCCGACGGCGAGAAATCGAGTTTGCCGCTGTTCAGGTTGAAAAAGCGGCTTTCCCAGCTTAGCGGCTCAATATGGGCGTGGATACGCACCGGCGACGGTTCGCCCGCGAAAAGCGTTGTCTCTGTCATACCAGCTCCTCTACGGCGCGTTCGTCCGGGCGAACGGCCTCAGCGGTTCAGACCCAGGCGCTCGCCGGTGTAAGATCCATCCTGTACGCTGCGCCACCATGCTTCATTATCCAGATACCAGCGCACGGTTTTCCGCATTCCGCTTTCAAAGGTTTCTTCCGGGCGCCAGCCCAATTCACGCTCGATTTTTCCGGCATCGATGGCGTAACGCATATCGTGACCGGGGCGATCTTTGACATAGGTGATCAAGTCGCGATAGCGCTGCACGCCGGCCGGTTTATTCGGCGCCAGCTCTTCCAGCAAATCACAGATGGTCTGCACCACTTCTATGTTTTTGCGCTCGTTGTGGCCGCCGATATTATAGGTTTCGCCGACGACGCCCTGCGTCACCACCTTATACAGCGCCCGGGCGTGATCCTCGACGAACAGCCAGTCGCGAATCTGCGCCCCGTCGCCGTACACCGGCAGCGGTTTACCCGCCACGGCGTTCAGAATCACCAGCGGGATCAGCTTTTCGGGGAAGTGATAAGGGCCGTAGTTATTGGAACAGTTGGTGATGATGGTCGGCAGCCCGTAGGTGCGCAGCCAGGCGCGCACCAGATGATCGCTCGACGCCTTTGACGCCGAATAAGGGCTGCTGGGCGCATAGGGCGTCGTTTCGGTGAACAGATCGTCGGTGCCGTGCAGATCGCCGAATACCTCATCGGTGGAAATATGGTGGAAGCGGAACGCCGCTTGTTCCGCCGACGCCAGGCTTTGCCAGTAATGACGGGCGGCCTCCAGCAGCGTGTAAGTGCCCACGATATTGGTTTCAATAAACGCCGCCGGGCCGTCGATGGAGCGGTCGACGTGACTTTCCGCCGCCAGATGCATCACCAGCGCCGGCTGATACTCGGCGAACAGCCGATCCAGCGCCGGACGATCGCCAATATCCACCTGTTCAAAGGCGAAACGGTCGCTGTCGGCGACCGGCGCCAGGGAGGCGAGATTACCGGCATAGGTGAGCTTATCCACCACCACCACGCTGTCCGGCGTCTCGGTAAGAATATGCCGGACCAGGGCCGAACCGATAAATCCGGCGCCGCCGGTGATCAAAATACGTTTCAAAGCCACACTCCTTTGGTATCAATAACCCAATTTTGTTTAATATCATCGGGGCTGATGGCCCGGAACTGGCGGTGATCGACCAGCATGACCAGCACATCCGCCTGTTGCAGCGCGGTGGCGGTATCGACCAACGTCACCAGCCCCGCCAGGGCGGCCGGCAGCTGTTTGACGTTCGGCTCCACCACCAGGGTGGCGCCCGCGTGCCACTGGGCGATCATCGCCGTAATTTCCACCGCCGGGCTTTCCCGCAAATCGTCGATATCCGGCTTGAACGCCAGGCCGAAACAGGCCACCGTCACGTCGCTGGCGCGTTTATCGCTCTGCGCCAGAAAATCCGCCACCGCCGTTTTAACCCGATCGACGACCCATAGCGGCTTGCCGTCATTCACCAGCCGGGCGGTGTGAATCAACCGCGCCTGTTGCGGGTTCTGCGCCACGATAAACCAGGGGTCCACCGCGATGCAGTGCCCGCCGACGCCGGGACCGGGTTGCAGAATATTGACGCGCGGATGGCGGTTTGCCAATCGGATAAGTTCCCATACGTTAATATTTTGTTCCGCGCAGATCAGCGACAGCTCATTGGCGAAGGCGATGTTAACGTCACGGAAACTGTTTTCCGTCAGTTTGCACATTTCGGCCGTACGGGAGTTAGTAACCACACACTCACCTTCGAGAAAGATCTTGTACAGCTCGCTGGCTAGCGCCGAGCACGCCGGGGTCATGCCGCCGATGACCCGATCGTTTTTAATCAGTTCCACCATCACCTGTCCGGGCAACACGCGCTCCGGGCAGTAGGCGATATGGATATCGGCGGCCTCGCCCGACTGCTGCGGAAAGGTTAAATCCGGGCGCGCCTGCGCCAGCCACTCCGCCATTTGCTCGGTGGCGCCCACCGGCGACGTCGACTCAAGAATAACCAGATCGCCCGCTTTCAGCACCGGCGCGATGGACTCCGCCGCCGCCTGCACATAGGCCATATCCGGCTCATGGTCGCCCTTGAAGGGCGTGGGAACGGCAATCAGAAACGCGTCCGCCGCCGCCGGCCTGGTCAACGCCCGCAGGTAACCGTTTTCCACGGCGGTTTTTACCAGCGCGGCCAAATCCGGCTCGACGATGTGAATTTCACCGCGGTTAATGGTCTCTACCGCCTGCCGGTTTACATCGATGCCGATCACTTTTTTCTTGCGGGAAGCGAACGCCGCCGCCGTCGGTAAACCGATATAACCCAGCCCGATAATGGAAATCGTGTCAAAACTCATAGCGTCACCCGATGGTTTTCCTGATAGTTCTTGAGCGCGTCAATAATACGCCGGCAGGCATGGCCGTCGCCATAAGGGTTATGCGCCCGGCTCATGGCCTGATATTCATTATCGTCCGACAGCAGTTGCGAAACGGTATCGACGATTTTCACCACGTCCGTGCCCACCAGCCTGACCGTGCCGGCTTCAACGGCTTCGGGCCGCTCGGTGGCGTCGCGCATCACCAGCACCGGCTTGCCCAGCGACGGCGCCTCTTCCTGAATGCCGCCGGAGTCCGTCAGGATAAGATAGGAACGATTCATCAGATAAACAAAGGGCAGGTAATCCTGCGGCGCGATCAGCTTCACATTGCCGATGCCGCTCAGAATGCGGTTCACCGGCTCGCCGACGTTAGGGTTAAGATGGACCGGATAGACAATCTGCGCTTCCGGATGCCGCCGGGCGATATCCGCCAGCGCGCCGCATATGCGCTCAAAACCGCCGCCAAAGCTTTCGCGCCGGTGCCCGGTAACCAGAATCAGTTTTTTGTCGGCGTCGAGGAAAGCATATTTTTCATCCAGCCTGCGGCGCAGATCCTCATTGTTGACGATGCAATCCCGCACCCAGAATAAGGCGTCGATCACCGTGTTCCCGGTGACGAAAATCTGCCGGTCCGACAGGTGCTCGCGCAGCAGGTTTTGACGGGAATTTTCCGTCGGGGCGAAATGGATCATCGCCAGATGTCCGGTCAGCTTACGGTTGGCCTCTTCCGGCCAGGGCGAATAGAGATTGCCGGTGCGCAGCCCGGCTTCCACATGTCCGACCGGAATACGTTGATAAAAAGCGGCCAGACTGGTGGTCAACGTGGTGGTGGTATCGCCATGCACCAGCACCAGATCCGGCTTGAACTCCGCCATCACCGGTTCAAGGCCGGCCAGAATCCGGCAGGATATCTCGCTGAGAGACTGGCCCGGACGCATGATATCCAGGTCGTAGTCAGGGGTAATACTAAATAGACGCAACACCTGATCAAGCATCTCCCGATGCTGGGCCGTTACGCAAATTCTTGATTCAAAGGCTTCATCCTGAGCCAGGGCATGAACCAGCGGGGCCATCTTGATGGCCTCCGGCCGGGTGCCGAAAACAGTCAACACTTTCACAGTGAATCTCTTTAATCAGGTTAGACGCAGACTTACGCTGCGAATCGGACGCTAATCAACAGGCTGATTAGCGTGGACGGCGAACCAGAGCGACTCCCGCGCCCACCAACGCACCGATAGCCCCCCACATTACCATCAGGAAAGCCCGGCGCGGACTGTCGCGTTTTACCGGCTCTTCCGGCGTACGTAAATAACGGTAAGTCTGGAAATTGTCGTCAAGCGTCGGCCCGACATTCAGGGTGGCCAGCATGGCGCGGTTCTGATCGTAATCGAGATCGTAGTGCGGCCCGCTGGCCTGCAACGACTCCAGACGCGCCTGCAGCATCGGCCTGCCCAGTAAAAACATCTCCGACGCCGGCAGTTCATCCGCCGGCGTATCGGTCTGGCTGCGGCTGATACCCTGCTGCTGGGCGATTTTCAGCGCCCGTTCGACGCTGCGAACATCTCGTTCGTAAATGGCCTTGGCCACCGCTTCCTGGCGTTTAATCTGCGATTTCATAAAGATGGTTCTGGCGGCCCACGCGCCGTTAATCTCCTCGTTCAGATGGCCGGCCGCATGCCGGCTGGCAAACGTAACATACTGACGCAGCAATGTATTGGCGTCAGCCGAGGTTTCCGCCACCAGCTTCACGCCGTCATTGGTCTTCTTGGCGTCGTCGCGCGGCGTAAACTGAATGTTGTTCACCAGCTCATCCAGCAGGGCGGCATCGGCTTTGGCATCCCCCTCCTGACGCTGTTTATAATAGTCGGTCTGCAG
Source organism: Brenneria tiliae (assembly GCF_023347575.1). NCBI lineage: Bacteria > Pseudomonadati > Pseudomonadota > Gammaproteobacteria > Enterobacterales > Pectobacteriaceae > Brenneria > Brenneria tiliae. Next base: position 233,261 of record NZ_JAKPCB010000096.1, read on the forward strand.
CCAGAAATCGCGGCGGGTATCGTAAGCCGCTAATTGCATGATGAATTCATCGTAAGCCGCCGAAGAGATGGAGGGCTGCTCAGGCTGCGGCGTAGCGAAAGATTTGGCATCCAGGTTACGCAAAAACTGCTGCTGCGAGTAGTATCCGCCCAACATGTTGACCGTCGGCTTATCGGTGATCGCCGTCGCGCTCCATTGCGGCGTTACCAGGTAGGAATAGAGTAGCGCGCTAACGCTAAACAACAGGGCAATAGACAGGATGCCCAGCTTCCCACGCCACAGCGTGCGGAATAAACCGCGGATATCCAGCTCATTATCAATTAACGCATTCCCGGTGGAGCGATTCTCTGATTTCATTACTTCCCCAAAATTATTTGGTCAAGACGACTGCTTCTGCTCATCGGCGTGCCGCATGCGACGTTTGATTCGCTTCACGAAGCGGGCGACGCGCCACGCGCGTTTCAGACAGTAGCCATACAGCAAGAATACAAGCAAGAACAATGCCAACATAACCCATTCAGGAACAAAAGAGAGGTATTCCCCTAATACGCCGATGGCGGCCAGCAGCCCCGCCGCCAGCGTAAGCAGGACAAAAGCCTGCCGGGAAGTAAACCCCGCACGCATCATTAAATGGTGGATATGCTGACGATCGGGCGAAAACGGGCTCATCCCTTTACGCAGGCGGCGATACATGATGGCAATCATATCGATCAGCGGAATGGCGATAATCCACAGCGCGGTGACCGGATTAACGGGATGCTGTTGTCCCTGGGTGGTCTGGATCAGGATCCAGATAGCGGTAAAGCCGATCATGGTACTCCCGGCATCCCCCATGAAAACTTTATAACGTTTACCGAAAACGCCCAGGTTAAGCAGGATATAAGGCAGGGTGGCGGCGATCATGGCGAAACACCACAGCGCCAGATTGGCATGGCCGCTGAGGTACAGCAGTATGCCCAGCGCGCCAAATGAAACGCAGGACAATCCGCCCAGCAGCCCGTCGATGCCATCCACCATATTGAAGGCGTTGATGGCGGCCCAGACGGAAAATAGCGTCACCAGATAACCAAACGGCCCCAGCTCCATTTGCCACGGACCGAAAATATGACCGAGATTATGCAAAGAGAGGCCGGCGAACGCCATCATGATAACCGCCACGCCTGCCTGGACGACCGCACGGATTTTCACGCTGACATCAAAGCGATCGTCCAGCGCGCCGACCAACACCAGCACGCCGGCGCAAAGCAGGTAGAGACGGAAATTGGGGATGTATTGATCGGTGATCAGGTAGGTGAAGCAAATCCCGGCGTACACCGAGATACCGCCGACAAGCGGGACCAGTCCCTGATGCCGTTTACGGTAATTGGGGCGATCGACGAATCCTATTTTTCTCGCTACCTGGCGAGCAAAAAACAGGAAGCTCAGAGAAAACAGAAAGATAACTAATAATTCGATACTCATCGTGAGTAAATTCACCGTTCACAGCTTCTGGCTGCGCCATGGCTGCTAATATACGCTCGGTTTACGTCTTGCGTCCTGTCGTCCTCCCGGTATACACCAGCTCACAGCACTACCAGTGCTGTCGGACGGCATAGCATACAAGAACGCTATATTTATAAGATTAACGCGCTGCATAGCCATGTTGGACGCACAAATATAAAAAACGCCACGACCCAGCGTGGCGTTCCCCGAGTTCATCCGTGATTTATGAACGCTTCATCATATCGAAGAATTCATCGTTGGTTTTGGTCATCGCCAACTTGTTAATCAGGAACTCCATCGCGTCAATCTCACCCATTGGGTGGATAATTTTACGCAAAATCCACATCTTCTGCAGTTCTTCAGACGTGGTAAGCAACTCTTCTTTACGCGTACCGGAACGATTGTAGTCGATGGCCGGGAAAACGCGTTTTTCAGCGATTTTACGCGCCAGGTGCAGTTCCATGTTGCCGGTGCCCTTGAACTCTTCGTAAATCACTTCATCCATCTTGGAACCGGTATCCACCAGCGCTGTGGCGATAATAGTCAAACTACCGCCTTCTTCAACGTTACGCGCCGCGCCGAAGAAACGTTTGGGACGATGCAGGGCGTTGGCGTCCACACCGCCGGTCAGCACCTTGCCCGACGCCGGCACCACGGTGTTGTAGGCGCGCGCCAAACGGGTGATGGAGTCCAGCAGAATGATGACGTCTTTTTTATGCTCGACCAGACGCTTCGCCTTTTCGATCACCATTTCGGCGACCTGAACGTGACGGGAGGCCGGCTCATCAAAGGTAGAGGCAATCACTTCGCCTTTCACCAGACGCTGCATTTCGGTCACTTCTTCCGGACGTTCGTCAATCAGCAGCACCATCAGCACGCAGTCGGGATGATTATAGGCGATGCTTTGCGCAATATTCTGCAGCAGCATGGTTTTACCGGCTTTCGGCGGCGCCACGATCAGTCCGCGCTGGCCGCGGCCGATGGGGGATGCCAGATCCAGCACGCGGGCGGTCAAGTCTTCGGTTGAGCCGTTACCGCGCTCCATACGCAGGCGGGAGTTCGCATGCAGAGGGGTAAGGTTTTCAAACAGGATCTTGTTGCGGGCGTTTTCAGGCTTATCGTAGTTGACTTCGTTGACTTTCAGCAGCGCAAAGTAGCGTTCGCCTTCTTTCGGCGGGCGGATCTTGCCGGAAATGGTATCACCGGTGCGCAGGTTGAAACGGCGAATCTGGCTGGGGGAAACGTAGATATCATCAGGACCGGCGAGGTAGGAGCTGTCTCCTGAGCGGAGGAAACCAAATCCGTCCTGCAATATTTCCAGCACGCCGTCGCCGAAAATATCTTCGCCGCTTTTAGCGTGCTGTTTCAGAATGGCGAAGATAATGTCCTGTTTGCGCATGCGGGCCAGGTTTTCCAGCCCCATATTTTCGCCAAGAGTAATTAACTCGGAAACTGGCGTATTCTTTAATTCGGTAAGATTCATAGTGGTGGGTTCTTAAACTCGGGGTAAATCTCGAACTAGTAACGTGAATGGTATGGCAGGATCATCCGTGCCTCTATAACGGCCTTCAATCGCTGAGTACCTGTTTTGTTTCGCATTTAAGGGGCGCAGGATCTGCACAAAACGACGGCAAGAGATCGAAGACACATAAAACCAATTATTTTAAAACTATTAGATTGCCCAAATCGGATGACGAACATTTTTGTAAATCAATGACTTTCCGATTTTGACACAGAATAACGCTTTAGACTCAAACTTTCAGGCTTAAGCTTAAGGGCTTAAACATAGGTAAGTACGATATGCAGTGATGACGAATCTAGCACGCTTCACGACGGGCGGCAAGCGGTCAATATGAGAATTGCTCATTGGCCGATTGCCCCCATGAAGATTTACAAATTAGCGGTCAGGAACTCTTTCAGTTGCCCTTTGGACAAGGCGCCCACTTTGGTTGCCGCGACTTCGCCGTTCTTGAACAGCAGCAGCGTGGGAATACCGCGGATGCCGTATTTCGGCGCGGTGGCCGGGTTCTCGTCAATGTTGAGTTTGGCGACGGTCAATTTACCGTCGAACTCCTCGGCTATCTCATTCAGAATAGGAGCGATCATTTTACAGGGACCACACCACTCAGCCCAGAAATCAACCAGGGTTACGCCCTCAGCCTGCAATACTTCCGTATCGAAACTGCCGTCAGTCAGGTGAATAATTTTATCGCTCATGTTTTACTCCACAGGATTATCTCAACCTTGTTGGTGTAGATTAACCAACAATAAGGTTGACTTTATTTCACTGGATACGCTTTCGTAAAGCAATAGTTAGCTGATATTCTACCACACTATGAGCAAAACACACTTAACCGAACAGAAGTTTTCCGACTTCGCCCTGCACCCGCATGTTATAGAAGCTCTTGAAAGTAAAGGGTTTCATAACTGTACGCCGATTCAGGCGTTAACATTACCCCTGGCTCTGTCAGGACGTGATGTCGCGGGTCAGGCGCAAACCGGTACCGGCAAGACGCTGGCTTTTCTGGCGTCTACTTTCCATTATCTGCTTTCACACCCCGCCAACGCGGAGCGTCAAACCAATCAGCCGCGGGCGTTGATTATGGCGCCGACCCGTGAATTAGCCGTACAGATCCACGCTGACGCGGAAGCGCTTTCCCGTCTGACCGGATTAAAACTCGGTCTCGCCTATGGCGGCGACGGTTACGATAAACAACTCAAGGTGCTGGAAAGCGGCGTCGATATTCTGGTAGGCACCACCGGTCGCCTGATCGACTACGCCAAACAGAACCATATTAATCTGGGCGCCATCCAGGTCGTCATTCTCGATGAAGCCGACCGCATGTACGACCTCGGCTTTATCAAAGACATTCGCTGGCTGTTCCGCCGCATGCCGCCCGTTACCCAGCGCCTGAACATGCTTTTCTCCGCCACGCTCTCCTACCGCGTACGCGAACTTGCCTTCGAACAGATGAACAATGCGGAATACGTGGAAGTCGAACCGGACCAAAAAACCGGCCACCGCATCACCGAAGAGCTGTTTTATCCGTCCAATGAAGAAAAAATGCGCCTGCTGCAAACGCTTATCGAGGAAGAGTGGCCGGATCGCTGCATTATTTTCGCCAATACCAAACACCGCTGCGAAGATATCTGGGGCCATCTGGCCGCCGACGGCCACCGCGTCGGCCTGTTAACCGGCGACGTGGCGCAGAAAAAACGCCTGCGCATTCTGGATGATTTCACCAACGGCAATCTGGACATTCTGGTCGCCACCGACGTCGCGGCGCGCGGCCTGCATATTCCGTTGGTGACCCACGTCTTCAACTACGATCTGCCGGATGATTGCGAAGACTACGTTCACCGTATCGGCCGCACCGGCCGCGCCGGCGAAAGCGGCTTCTCCATCAGCCTGGCCTGCGAGGAATATGCGCTGAACCTGCCGGCCATTGAAGCCTATATCGGCCATGGCATTGCGGTCAGTAAATATAACAGCGACGCGCTGCTTAACGATTTACCGGCGCCGAAGCGTTTAACGCGGCCTCCGCGCTCCAACAGCGGCCCGCGCAGGCACAACTCGCCGCGCCGCAGCGGCCCGCCGCGCAATACTCGTAAACGGCCGGGTTGATCGCCAATGCCAAGCTCTTCTTCACTTTATGCCGCCATCGACCTCGGCTCCAACAGCTTTCATATGCTGGTCGTCAGGGAAGCCGCGGGCAGCATTCAGACGCTGGCGAAAGTAAAGCGCAAAGTCCGCCTGGCGGCCGGGCTGGATAAGCGGCACCGGCTATCGCCGGAAGCGATGCAGCGAGGCTGGCACTGCCTGCAGCTCTTTGCAGAACGGCTGCAGGATATCCCGCGCGAGCAGGTGCGCGTTGTCGCCACCGCCACCCTGCGGCTGGCCACCAACGCCGAGGAATTCCTGCAACAGGCCCGGCGGATACTGGGCCTGCCGGTGCAGGTTATCAGCGGCGAAGAAGAAGCCCGGCTTATCTATCAGGGCGTAGCCCATACCACCGGCGGCCCGGAAAAACGCCTGGTGGTCGATATCGGCGGCGGCAGCACCGAGCTGGCCGCCGGCACCGGCGCGCAGGCCACTCGGTTAATCAGCCTGCCCATGGGATGCGTAACCTGGCTGGAGCGCTACTTCGGCGATCGCCATCTGGAAAGCGGCAATTTCGAGCGCGCCGAACAGGCCGCCCGCGATATGTTGCGGCCGGTTGCGGCGTCCCTGCGTGAACAGGGTTGGCAGATCTGCGTCGGGGCGTCGGGCACCGTACAGGCGTTACAGGAAATTATGGTCGCCCAGGGTATGGATGAATACATTACTCTGGCGAAACTTCAGCAGTTGAAACAGCATGCGATCCAGTGCGGTAAGCTGGAGGAGCTGGAAATTGAAGGCCTGATGCTGGAACGGGCGCTGGTTTTCCCCAGCGGGCTGGCCATTCTGCTGGCGGTTTTTCAAGAGCTCGACATTAACTGCATGACGCTGGCCGGCGGCGCGCTGCGCGAGGGTCTGGTCTACGGCATGCTGCATTTGCCGATTGAGCAGGATATTCGCCACCGCACGCTGCACAATCTGCAACGCCGTTATCTGCTGGACGTCGAACAGGCCGAGCGGGTAAGCGCGGTGGCCGATAATTTCCTGCGGCAGGTCGCCCGGGACTGGCAGTTGGACGACCGATGTCGCGAGCTTCTGCATAACGCCTGTCTGGTGCACGAAATTGGTCTGAGTATCGATTTTCGCCAGTCGCCGCAGCATGCGGCCTATCTGATCCGCCATAGCGATCTTCCCGGTTTTACTCCCGCGCAAAAGAAACTGTTGGCCACCCTGCTGCAAAACCAGAGTAACCCCGTCGACCTGATGCTGCTGAACCAGCAAAACGCGCTGCCGGCGATCCAGGCGCAGCGCCTGTGCCGTTTGCTGCGCCTGGCGATTATTTTCGCCAGCCGCCGCCGCGACGACACCCTCCCCGCGGTACGCTTGCGGGTGGATATCGCCAGCGACGGTTTGCTCGTTACTCTGCCCGCCGGCTGGATGGCGCAGCATCCGCTGCGGGCGGAAGCGCTGGAACAGGAAAGCCGCTGGCAAAGCTACGTTCACTGGCCGTTGATTCTGGAAGAAAACCCCATTTAATCTCAACGGGTTGTGACTTCGTCCGCCCGTATTAACCTCTCCGTTTGCAATCTCGCCCGTTGTTCTGTGATCCCCTTCCGGTACAAAAAGAAACGCCGAGTGTATTTTTATAAAACAGTGTTTCTTTTATAAAAAATAAAATAGCCATTCCCTCTGTAAGGCTAATGACCTTAACCCGATACACTCTGAGGAAAGATAAACATGCAATCTTCTATCCGTTACCGGAGCGGTATGTTTGCAGCGATGTTAAGCCTGACCGCCGCGCCACTTACTGTCGAGGCGGCTTCGTCGCCGGCGCCGCAAAATTTGCAGGTTCCCACCCTGGCCTATGACGATCGCAGCATCGTTCTGGTATGGGAAGCCCCGGAATACAACGGCAATATTACTGATTATCACCTTTACCAGGATGGAAAATCCCTGGGGCTCGCCAGCCGGAACAACGATCGACACTCACCGGCCAAGCCCTATATCAATGCGTTTTACGCCGGCGACGAACACGCCTTTCATCATAAGATTGCGATACACAATTTTAAGGCTGAAGGGCTGCAACCCGGCACGGAATACCGCTTCACCGTCAAAGCGGTCTATGCGGACGGCTCGCTTTCCGCCGCCAGCAATACCGTAAGCGCGAAAACCGCCGTCTTCCCCCAGGTGGTGAATATTAATGAATTTGGCGCCAAAGCGGACGGCAACACGCTGAATACCGCGGCGATCCAGCAGGCCATTGATGCCTGTAAACCCGGTTGCCGGGTCGATGTTCCCCGCGGGATTTACAAGACCGGCGCGCTGTGGTTAAAAAGCGATATGACGCTGAATCTGCAAGCCGGCGCCGTTCTGCTGGGCTCGGATAATCCCGCCGACTATCCGGCCGGTTATCGGCTCTACCCTTACTCCACCACCGAACGCCCGGCGTCGTTGATTAATGCCATCGATGCCAAAAGCTCGCACCCCGGCACGTTTCGCAATATTCGCATCGTCGGCAAGGGGATGATCGACGGCAACGGCTGGCGGCGAACCGCAAAAGGTGAAATAAAGGACGAATTGGGCGGGACGTTGCCGCAGTACGTCGCCAGTAAAAACAGCAAGGTACACGAAGACGGCATACTGGCTAAACATCAGGTCGAGCAGGCCGTCGCCGGCGGAATGGATCTCAAAACCGCCTACGGACAACGGCGCTCCAGCCTGATCACCCTGCGCGGCGTGGAAAATGTCTATCTGGCCGACTTCACGGTGCGCAACCCGGCATTTCACGGGATCATGAACCTGGAAAACCATAACGTGGTGGCAAACGGTTTGATTCACCAAACCTATGACGCCAACAACGGCGACGGCATCGAATTCGGCAATAGCAAAAACGTAATGGTATTCAATAACTTTTTCGACACCGGCGATGACTGCATCAACTTCGCCGCCGGGACGGGAGAAAAAGCCCGCCGGCAGGAAGCCATGAACGGCGCCTGGCTGTTCAATAACTATTTCCGCATGGGGCACGGCGCCATCGTGACCGGCAGCCATACCGGCGCCGGGATTGAAAATATCATCGCGGAAAACAACGTCATGTATCTGACCGACGTCGGTTTACGGGCGAAAAGCACCACCGATATCGGCGGCGGCGCGCGCAACATTCTGTTTCGCAACAACGCCATGAAGGATATCGCCAAACAGGCGGTGGTGCTCACGCTGAGCTACTCCGATGTCAATGCGAAAATTGATTATCCGCCGTCAACGACGCCCGCCCGGTTCCATGATTTCCTGATAAAAAATGTCACGATACAAGGCACGACGGGTAACTCTCCGTCCATTGAAATCAAAGGGAACAGCGCGAAAAACGCCTGGCACAGCGACATCCACTTCGCTAACGTCAAGCTGGAGAATGTCCCGCCGACGGCTATCAGCGACTTACGCAACAGCCGCTTCGACGGCGTGGTATTCAGCCGACTGCGCGATGGCGACGCGCCCTGGAATTTTGGCGCCACGGAAAATGTGAGCGTTGACGGTAAGGCTATCAATCCGTAAACCGGAACAGGGCGGGCTCCCCCGCCCTGACCGTCACTTGCTTGCTTTCGCCTTCGCCAGCTGCTCACGGATATTCGCCAGATGACTTTGCCCCTTCTGCATCCGCTCCTGCGGGCTGACCATCTTGCGCTCCGTCTCCCAGATCAGGTCGTCCTGCGGCAGCTCAAGCAAAAACCGGCTGGGTTCCGGACGCACCAGCTCCCCGTACTGACGCCGCTCTTTGCACAGGGTAAAGATCAACTCCCGCTGCGCGCGGGTAATGCCGACATACGCCAGACGGCGCTCCTCATCGACATTATCTTCATCAATGCTGCTCTGGTGCGGCAACAGCCCTTCCTCCATGCCCACCAGAAAAACGTAGGGAAACTCCAGGCCTTTTGACGCGTGCAGCGTCATTAACTGCACCTGATCCAGCTCTTCCTCATTTTCCCCCCGCTCCATCATATCCCGCAGGGTGAAGCGCGCCACCACCTGGGTCAGCGTCATCGGCTCATCCAGATCCGACCCTTGCAGCATTTCCGTCATCCAGCTAAACAGCTGATTGACGTTTTTCATGCGCATTTCCGCCGCCTTGGGGCTGGGCGAGGTTTCGTACAGCCAGCTTTCGTAGTCCAGCCCGTGGATCAGGTCGCGAACCGCCGGGATCGGTTCAGACTCCGCCTGCCGGGCGACCTCCGCCATCCACTGGGTAAAGCGTTGCAGAGACTCCAACCCGCGCCCGGTCAGGGACTGGCTTAATCCCAAATCAAAGCTGGCGCTGAACAGGCTTTTATTGCGCTGGTTGGCCCACTCCCCCAGCTTCTTCAACGTCGCCGGGCCAATCTCGCGTCTGGGCGTATTGACGACGCGCAAGAAAGCGCTGTCGTCGTCCGGATTGGTCAAGACGCGCAGATAGGCCAGCAGATCCTTGATTTCAGGACGGGAAAAAAATGAGGTGCCGCCGGAAATGCGATAAGGGATGCGGTTCTGCATCAGCATTTTTTCAAATAGCCGGGACTGATGATTGCCGCGATACAGAATGGCGTAGTCGCGATACTCGGTTTTCTTGATGAAATGGTGCGCAATCAGCTCGCCGACCACCCGTTCGGCTTCGTGGTCTTCGTTGTTGGCGGTGATGATTTTTAATTCGTCGCCATAGCCCAGCTCGGAGAACAGGCGCTTTTCAAACACGTGCGGGTTATTGGCTATCAGGATATTGGCCGCCTTGAGGATCCGCCCCGAGGAGCGATAGTTCTGCTCCAGCTTGATCACCTCCAGCCTGGGGAAATCCTGCTGCAACAGCACCAGATTCTGCGGGCGCGCCCCGCGCCAGGAGTAAATCGACTGATCGTCGTCCCCCACCACGGTAAAGCGCGCGCGGCTGCCCACCAGCAATTTGACCAGCTCATACTGGCTGGTGTTGGTGTCCTGGTATTCGTCCACCAGCAGATAGCGCAGGCGGTTCTGCCAGCGTTCGCGCACCTCGTCATTCCGTTTAAGCAACAGCGTGGGCAGCAGGATCAGATCGTCGAAATCCAGCACGTTGCAGGCGCGCAGATGGTCGTGGTATAGCGCATAGCAATGGACAAACAGCCGGTCGCGCTCGGAACGCGCCGTTGCCGCCGCGCCGGCGGGATCGATAAGATCGTTTTTCCAGTTCGAGATCGTCGACGTCAACTGCTGCAACAGCGTTTTATCGTTTTCCAGCCACTGCTCGGTCAACTCTTTCAGCAAGGCCATCTGATCCTGATCGTCAAACAGGGAAAAGTTGGCTTTCATCCCCAGGGCCGCGTACTCCCGCTTGATGATCTCCAGGCCCAGCGTATGGAAGGTGGCGATGGTCAGCCCGCGGGTTTCCTTGCGTCCCAGCGTTTGCGCCACCCGCTCTTTCATCTCGCGCGCCGCTTTGTTGGTGAAGGTCACCGCGGCGATGTGCCGAGGCTGATAGCCGCACTGGCGGATCAGATGGGCGATTTTATTGGTGATGACGCGCGTCTTGCCCGAACCGGCCCCCGCCAGCACCAGACAAGGGCCGGTAACGAATTCGACAGCATGTTGTTGGCTGGGGTTTAAACGCATAAGGGTATTGCTCACTCATCAAACGAACGGCGATTGTAGCAGAAAGCCAGCGCGATCCTGATCGGGGATTTATACTGACGAAGGCACACCGCAGTCTACATCCTGCGTTGCAGATGTTACATTGCACGCGGGAATCTCTAACGTAAAAAGGTAATAAAATGGCGAATACCGCGGCAGCACTGCATATTCTGGTGGATACCGAGCAACAGGCCAACGACATTCTGACCCAGCTGCAACAGGGCGCTGACTTTCAGAAACTGGCGCAGCAATATTCCACCTGCCCGTCAAAACGCAACGGCGGTGATTTAGGCGAGTTTCGCAAAGGCGATATGGTGCCGGCTTTCGATAAAGCGGTGTTTTCCTGCGAGCTGCTGAAACCGGTCGGCCCGGTGAAAACCCAGTTCGGTTACCATCTGATCAAAGTGCTGTACCGCAACTGAGGGCGCCGCGCGCCCTGCCGGGAGGAAAGCGCGTTGCTGGCAAACGCGTCCCTTTCCCGGCCGGGCGATAGCGCCTGGATCTAGCCGATGGTCATCAGGCTGGCATTGCCGCCGGCGGCGGCGGTATTGATACTCAGCGCCCGCTCATGCAGCAACCGCTCCAGAAGGATGCCGCTCTCGCCGCGGGCAAATCCCTGTACGGAAACGATCGGCCCCTCGCGCTCGGCCAATTGCTGGCTCAGCTGGCGCAGCCGATCCGCGTCGCCGTGATAGATCACCGCGTCAAACGCCGGCTCCGCCTGCCGCCAGTCGTCGCCGAAGCGAATGCGCGACTGCACGGCCTGCGGTAAACGCCGGTACAGCGCTCTGCCCTCCTCCGACTCCACCCACAGGACGCGGCCGCCGACGGCCAGCACCGCGGCGAGCTGCGTCAGCGCATCCTGGTCGTCATCCGCCAGACATAACACCCATTCGCGCGGCACCAGCGTATAGCTGTTGCGCTCTCCCGTCGGCCCCGGCAGCAGATAGGTCGAGCCGCCCAGTCCGTTCTCGCCGTAGCGCCGGCAGAGGGCGGCCAGATCGTCGCGCTGTTCGTCCCGCGCCCACTGTTCAAACGCCCGCAGCGCGCCCAGTAACGCCGCCCGCGCGCTCGCATCCGCCGTTTGGCCGCCATCCTGTCCGGCCAGCCCCTGCGCCACCGCCTCGTCCGGGCGATGCGACAGCAGGCGGTAGAGATACAGCGGCCCGCCCGCTTTCGGCCCGGTGCCCGATAATCCCTCCCCGCCAAACGGCTGAACGCCCACCACCGCGCCCACCATATTGCGGTTGACGTACTGATTCCCCACCCGGGCTTCCCCGGTCACGCGGGCGATGGTTTCATCAATGCGCGTGTGCAGGCCCAGCGTCAGGCCGTAGCCAGCCGCGTTAATCTGCCCGATAAGCGCGTTCAGGTTCTGGCTCTGATAGCGCACCACGTGCAATACCGGCCCGAATACCTCCTGCTCCAATTCGTCAAAACTTTCCAGCTCAATCAGCGTCGGCTTGACGAAAGTGCCGCGCTGCCACTCCTGGCGCTCTTCCGGCCGCGCCGCCTGGAACACCGTGCGTCCTTTGGCCCGCATCGCCTGAATATGCCGTTCGACGGCCTGCCGGGCGTCCGCGTCGATCAGCGGCCCGATATCGGTGGACAGGCGTTCGGGATTCCCCATGCGGTATTCGGCCATCGCGCCGCGCAGCATCTGCAAGGTATGCTCCGCCGCGTCCTCCTGGATACACAATACCCGCAGCGCCGAACAACGCTGGCCGGCGCTGTCGAAGGCCGAGGCGATCACGTCGGTCACCACCTGTTCCGTCAGCGCGGACGAGTCGACAATCATCGCGTTCAGCCCGCCGGTTTCGGCGATAAACGGGATGGGATGCCCCTGCGCATCGAGACGCCCGGCGATGCTGCGCTGCAACAAGCCTGCGACCGCCGTCGAGCCGGTAAACATCACGCCGCGGATCCGGCCGTCGTCGACCAGCGCCGCGCCGACGGTTTCTCCCCGCCCCGGCAACAGTTGCAGCACCCCGGCGGGCACTCCCGCCTCCAGCAGGATCCGCACCGCCTGGGCGGCGATCAGCGGCGTTTGCTCCGCCGGTTTGGCCAGCACGCTATTGCCGGCGGCCAGCGCCGCCGCCACCTGCCCGGTAAAAATCGCCAGCGGAAAATTCCACGGGCTGATGCACACCACCGGCCCCAGCGGCCGGTGGGTGTCGTTGGCGAACGACTCGCCCACCTGGCTGGCGTAATAACGTAGAAAATCAACCGCTTCACGCACTTCCGCTATCGCATTGTCGAAGGTTTTACCCGCTTCGCGCACCAGCAGCCCCAGCAAATGTTGCAGTTGGCTCTCCATCAGCGAGGCCGCGTTATTCAGCACCGCCGCCCGCTCCGCCGGCGGCGTGGCGAACCAGATGGCGCCGCCGTTTAGCGCGGCGTCCAGCGCCCGTTCGACATCCGCTGCGCCGGCCTCGCGCACATAGCCGACGATATCGCCGGCGTCCGCCGGGTTGACCACCGGCCGCGCCTCGCCCGGCTCAGGCGCGTCGGCCATCAGCGGCCCCGCCTGCCACGGCTGCGCCGCGCTGCTGAGCAGCGCGCTGGACAGGGACGCGAGGCGGTGCTCATTCGACAAATCCAGTCCGCTGGAATTGGGCCGCCCGTCGCCGTACAGCCGGCGCGGCAGCGGGATGCGCGGATGGGGCAGACCGATACGCCCTTCCGCCTCAGCCAGCGCTTCAACGTCGCCGACCGGATCGGCCACCAGCGTTTCCAGCGGCAGGCTGGCGTCGGCGATACGGTTGACGAAAGAGGTATTGGCGCCGTTTTCCAGCAGCCGGCGCACCAGATAGGCCAGCAGCGTCTCATGGGTGCCCACCGGGGCGTAGATGCGACACGGACGGTTTAGTTTGCCGTCCGCCACCTTCCCCACCACCTGCTCATACAGCGGTTCGCCCATGCCGTGCAGACACTGGAACTCATACTGGCCGGGGTAGTAGTTGTTGCCGGCCAGGTGATAAATGGCGCTCAGGGTGTGGGCGTTGTGGGTGGCGAACTGGGGATAAATCAGATTGGGCACCGCCAGCAGCTTACGCGCGCAGGCCAGATAGGAGATATCGGTATAGACCTTGCGCGTATAGACCGGATAGCCTTCCAGACCGTCCACCTGCGCCCATTTGATTTCGCTGTCCCAGTAGGCGCCTTTCACCAGGCGGATCATCAGCCGCCGGCGGCTGCGCTGCGCCAGGTCGATCAGGGCGTCGATAACGAACGGACAGCGCTTCTGATAGGCCTGAATAACAAAACCGATGCCGTTCCAGCCGGCGAGCTGCGGTTCGAAACAGAGTTTTTCCAGCAGATCGAGGGAAATCTCCAGCCGATCGGCCTCTTCCGCGTCGATATTGATGCCGATATCGTAATGGCGGGCCAGCAGCGTCAGCGACAGCAGACGCGGGTATAGCTCATCCAGCACGCGCTGGTACTGCGCCCGGCTATAGCGGGGATGCAGGGCGGAGAGCTTGATGGAAATGCCCGGCCCCTCATAGATTCCGCGCCCGTTGGAGGCTTTGCCGATGGCGTGGATCGCCTGTTGATAGGAGACCAGGTAGGCCGCGGCGTCTTTTTCCGTCAGCGCGGCTTCGCCCAGCATATCGTAGGAGTAGCGGAATCCCTGCGCTTCCAGCTTGCCGGCGTTCGCCAGCGCCTCGGCGATGGTTTCGCCGGTGACGAACTGCTCCCCCATCAGGCGCATCGCCATATCCACCCCTTTGCGGATCAGCGGTTCGCCGCGTTTGCCGATGATGCGGTTAAGCGAGCTCGACAGGTTGGCTTCGTTATGGGTGGCGACCAGCTTGCCGGTAAACAGCAGCCCCCAGGTGGCGGCGTTGACAAACAGCGACGGGCTGTTGCCGAGATGGGCGTGCCAGTCTCCGCCGCTGATTTTGTCGCGGATCAGCGCATCGCGGGTCGGCTTGTCCGGAATGCGCAGTAAGGCTTCGGCCAGGCACATCAGCGCCACGCCCTCCTGAGAGGAGAGTGAAAATTCCTGTAGCAGCCCCTGCACCATGCCCGCGCGACCGGCGGCCGACTTTTGTCCGCGCAGCCGCTCGGCGAGGCGATAGGCCATTTTATGGGTAGATTGCGCCATTTCGTCGGGAAGTTTCGCCTGTTCAAGCAACATCGGCACCAGTTCCGTTTCCGGACGGCGGTAGGCGGCGGTGATGGCGGCGCGGATCACCGACTGGGGCAAAATCTGTTCGGCAAAATCCAAAAACGGTTGATGGGTTTCTTCTTCCTGAGATTGCGGCATAATCTCTTCCGCTTCAATGTGGCCGGACGTGGCCGATTGCGGTATCTCAGGAGTATCGGCGCCGCTTTCCAGGCGTTCGAGGTAGTTGAAAACGGCCTGCTTGATCAGCCAGTGCGGCGTGCGATCGATGCGCTGCGCAGCTGCCTTGATGCGGTCGCGCGTTGCCTCGTCGAGTTTGACGCCCATCGTGGTAGAACCCATTCGCTCCACTCCTGTGATTAAAAGTAAATATCGTCCACGTCAATATCGGCCATGTTGCAACTTTGTGCAACCTTGTTAAATCAGGGACGTACGCAAGGTGATTATTTTCGCTATTTTTAACATTTCGCCGCGCTGCGAAACGGCTCGCACCGCCGGCGAAGAAAAGAAACGCCCGTATAACAAGCCTTTACCCATAATATTATCAAGGGATTATAACGTGCGATCGCCGGTGTGATTTTCGGCCAGAGCGATTATGGTAAATGTGATGTGGAGTGAGAAATATGTAATTCATATGTTAAAAATACTGTTGGTAACGCACTTGCTCAACTAGGATAACCAACGGCCGCCAATACGAGTGGCACTTATTGCAACCGATAACACATCCACTCTGCGCCCCGTTCCGGCCAGAGTGGAAAGCCAGGGTTTATCGCAACCACAACGGTGCGCGAATAATAACGAACGTGGAGAGTGAAATGACAATGAGCACACCAATGCTGGTGACTTTTCTGGTGTATATCTTCGGGATGGTCCTTATCGGCCTGTTTGCTTACCGGGCGACCAACAACTTCGGTGATTACATTCTGGGCGGACGCCGTATGGGCAGCCTGGTCACCGCCCTCTCCGCCGGCGCGTCGGATATGAGCGGCTGGCTATTGATGGGACTGCCTGGCGCCGTGTTTATTTCCGGCATTTCCGAAAGCTGGATCGCCATCGGCCTGACCATCGGCGCTTACCTTAACTGGAAGTGGGTGGCCGGCCGTTTACGCGTGCACACCGAAGTCAACCACAACGCGCTGACCCTGCCGGACTATTTCACTCACCGCTTCGAGGACAACAGCAAGCTGCTGCGCGTGATCTCCGCGGTGGTTATTCTGATCTTTTTCACCATTTACTGCGCCTCCGGCGTGGTGGCCGGCGCCCGCCTGTTTGAAAGCACTTTTGACATGAGCTACGGCACCGCGCTGTGGGCGGGCGCCGCCGCCACCATCGCCTATACCTTTATCGGCGGATTTCTCGCCGTAAGCTGGACGGACACCGTACAGGCCAGCCTGATGATTTTCGCCCTGATCCTGACGCCGGTGATGGTGATCCTGGCGCTGGGGGGCATCGATACCTCGCTGATGGTGATTGAAGCGAAAAATCCCGCCAATCTGGATATGTTCAAGGGCTTGAACTTCGTTGCGATTATTTCACTGATGGGCTGGGGACTGGGCTATTTCGGCCAGCCGCACATTCTGGCGCGCTTTATGGCCGCCGATTCCCACCACATCATTCACAACGCCAGACGCATCAGCATGACCTGGATGATCCTCTGTCTGGCCGGGGCGGTAACCGTCGGCTTCTTCGGCATCGCCTATTTTTCCGACCACCCGGAACTGGCGGGCAACGTGTCCCAGAACAGCGAACGGGTGTTTATCGAATTGGCCATGCTGTTATTCAACCCGTGGATCGCCGGCATATTGCTGTCGGCCATCCTGGCGGCGGTGATGAGCACCCTCAGTTGCCAGCTGCTGGTGTGCTCCAGCGCCATCACCGAGGATTTGTACAAACCCTTCCTGCGTAAAAACGCCAGCCAGAAAGAGCTGGTGTGGGTAGGCCGCGCCATGGTGCTGCTGGTGGCGGTTATCGCCATCGCCCTGTCCGCCAACCCTGAAAACCGCGTGCTGGGGCTGGTCAGCTATGCCTGGGCCGGTTTTGGCGCCGCGTTCGGGCCGGTTATCCTGATCTCGCTGCTGTGGCCGCGCATGACCCGCAACGGCGCGCTGTTCGGCATGATCGTCGGCGCGGCCACCGTGCTGATCTGGAAACACTACGGCTTTCTGGGGCTGTATGAAATCATCCCCGGCTTCCTGTTCAACTGCGTGACCATCTTTGTGGTCAGCCTGCTGGGACGGGCGCCGTCCAAAGCGATTACCGAACGCTTCCAGCAAGCGGAAACGGAATTCAGATCCATCAAGGAAGTCTGATCCGCCGCCGGGCGCGGTTCGCCGCGCCCGTTTCTTCGCTCCGTCCAACCGGCTATTTCCCCCATCGCTACGCGCCTGTTCTGTGGCGAAGATCGCCAACGCCTCGCCGATTTCCACTTTGAAGTGGAAAACAACTCGCTACAAACCTTCCTCCGCCGGCGCTAGTGTGCCTACAACGCCATCAAACAGGTAACACATGTGCATAACGGAGCGGTAATGAACGAAAACGGGAGTCGTGAAGCGGAGCAAAGCCGGCAACTCGCCGATCGCATGCTGCTATGGATCGACGAGCTACTCAGACGCCACAACATCATCCCGAACGCGGTGCAGACGCAGATGCTGACCTCCCACGTCCGGGCGATGGCGCACCGGTCGGTGACCGGCGAACCGCTGCCGGAGGTGGACGCCGATCTGTTCGACGAGATTTCCGCCGACTCGATGCGCCTGGCGCGCGCGGTGGTGGCGGAGTTCGCCAATCTTCCCGATGAAGAAGCCTGGCTGCTGTCGGTTCATTTCGAAGTGGCAAAAGAGAACCTTTAACTTTCAGGAGTGAGTGATGGAAAAAATCAGCGTAGTCATCGGCGATCGTCTGGGAAAAGGTCAGAAAGTGGCGGCGGGCGTCGAGAAAGCGGGCGGCCGGGCGGTGGTGGTGCCCGGCATGGCCGCCGATATGAAGCTCGGCGACGTGATGAAAACGGAAAACGCCGACTTCGGCATCTCTTTCTGCGGCAGCGGCGGCGCCGGGGCGATCACCGCGCAGAATAAGCATGGCTACAAAGCCAGATACGGCATGCGCTCGGTGGAGGAAGGGGTGACGGCCATCAACGACGGCTGCAACGTGCTGGGCTTCGGCTTTATGGATAAAGAAGAGCTGGGCGAACGATTGGTGCAAGCCTGGAAAAAGAAATACGGCGGCTGACAATGAAAACGCAATTTACCGCCACGGTGCGCGTTAGCGGCAAGGGGGAGAGCAAGACCAGGGCCTTCGCCGATGCCCTGAACCAGGTTCAGGCCGCCGTGATGAAATCCTCACCCCATATTTTGCTGCGCATCGAGCCGCAGGACGTGCGGGTTATCGCCGCGCGTGAAGCGGTGCGTAACGAAGCGTTTCTGTTTTTCTTTCTGCGCCGGCAACGACGCACCTTCAGCGTGGAGCTGGACGTCACCGTCAACGTGACGGCCATCAATCTCGATAAGGTGGATTTCGTTACCCAACGCTGATGGCGCCAAACGGCGAATGTTCAATATAAAGGGGCTGGCTGATGTTCTTAATAATATTAATGAAATCGCTCATCATCGGCGCGCTGGTCGGCGTGGGCGTGGGCGCCGGGGCGGCGCGCATGTTTCACGCGCCCACCACGCAAGGCATGGGCGCGTTTCGCACCCTGGGCGAACTGAACGCCTGCGAGGGCGATCCCGCGTCGCACTTCTCTTTCGGGCTGGGCTTCTTCTTTAACGCCTGGGCCTCGTCGGTGGCGGCGGGCGCCTTCACCCAGGACGTCGACCACCGCATCATCCCCAACTGGGGCGCGGCGGCGCTGATGGTGAAAAACCGCAACGTGGCGCAAACCCTGCACGATCCGAGAAAAATGGCCATCGCCTGCGGCATCGTCGGCATGGCGGTGGTCACCTTCCTCAACCTCACCGCCTCCTCGGTGCCGGAAGCCTTGCAGGTGACGGCGGTGAAAGTGCTGGTGCCGGCCGCCAACCTGCTGGTCAATATCGTGATGCCGGTGATCTTCTGGCTGGCGGCGATCGACGCCGGCAAAAAATCGGGCTTTTGGGCCACCGTATTCGGCGGCGCGGCGCAGCTGATTATGGGCAACGCCGTGCCGGGGCTGGTGCTGGGGATTCTGATCGGCAAAGGCGTTGAAGAGAGCGGCTGGAACCGGGTCACCAAAATCATGATGACCGCCATCGTCGCCCTGTTCGTGCTGAGCGCCTTCTTCCGCGGTTTCGATATGAAGATGATCGAATCTTTCCACCTGACCGTGCCGGACTGGCTGGATCGCATCCATAACGCGCTGAGCGGAAAATAACAGGAGCCAATAATGGAAGAGAATAAAGGGTTTTGGTATGCCGACTGGTCGTTTCCGATCTTTGTCGGCCTGCTCTCCTCCGGCGTATTCGCCGGTACGCATATGTATTACCTCTACGGCATCGGCGCGTTCAACGAAGTGGCGTTTGTGTCCATGCTGCGCGCCGGAATGGATACCGGCGTTTACGGCGCGGTGGCCGCGTTCGGCGCCAGCTTTCTGTTCGCCCGCATTATCGAAGGTTCGCTGGTGGGCATTCTGGATATCGGCGGCGCCATTCAGACCGGCGTCGGCCTTGGCGTGCCGGCGCTGTTGCTCGGCGCGGGCTTTGTCTTCCCGGTCGCCAACTTCGCCGCCTCGCTGATAACCGGCCTGGTCATCGGTCTGGCGATCGGCTACCTGATTATTCTGGCGCGTAAATTCACCATCAACCAGAGCGATTCCACCTACGGCGCCGACGTCATGATGGGCGCGGGCAACGCCTCCGGCCGCTTTCTCGGTCCGCTGATTATCCTCAGCGCGATGAGCGCCTCGATTCCCATCGGCGTCGGCTCGCTGCTGGGCGCCCTGCTGTTCTATCTGTGGCAGAAACCTATCACCGGCGGCGCGATCCTCGGGGCGATGCTGTTCGGAACCTTTTTCCCGGTGGCCATCGGCTAATCCGTCGGGCGCCGCGGCGCCCGTCTCAACAGGAGGCAACCATGTTCGATTTACTCCTTCGCCGCGCCCGCCTGCCGGACGATGCGCTGACCGATATCGCCATTCAGGACGGACGCATCGCGGCGTTGGGCGACGTCGCCGGCCCGGCGCGCAAGGAATGCGACCTTCAGGGGGAACACTATGTCAGCGCCGGCTGGATTGATTCCCACGTCCACTGCTACCCGGCTTCGCCGATTTATCACGATGAGCCGGACAGCGTGGGGATCGCCGCCGGCGTCACCACCGTGGTGGACGCCGGCAGCACCGGCGCGGACGATGTGGACGACTTTTATCGCCTGACGCGCGCCGCCGCCACCGAGGTTTACGCGCTGCTGAATATTTCCCGCGTCGGGCTGATCGCCCAGAACGAGCTGGCCGACCTGTCACATATCGACGGTGCCGCGGTACGCGACGCCGTAAAGCGTCACCCGGACTTTATCGTCGGGCTCAAAGCCCGCCTCAGCGGCAGCGTGGTGGGCGCCAACGGCATCGCGCCGCTGGCGCGCGCCAAGGCGCTCCAGCAGGAAAACGGCGGCCTGCCGCTGATGGTGCATATCGGCAACACCCCGCCCGATCTGGACGAGATAGCCGCGCTGCTGGCCTCCGGCGACATCATCACCCACTGCTATAACGGCAAGCCGAACCGTATTCTGACGCCGACCGGGCAATTACGCGCCTCGATTTCGCAGGCGCTGGCGCGCGGCGTGCGGCTAGACGTCGGCCACGGCTCCGCCAGCTTCAGCTTCGCGGTGGCCAGGCAGGCGATAAGCCAGGGTATTTTGCCGCACACCATCAGTTCCGACATCTACTGCCGCAATCGCATCAACGGGCCGGTGCATAGCCTGGCGCAGGTGATGTCCAAATTCCTCGCCCTCGGCATGTCGCTGCCGCAGGTGATTGACTGCGTCACCGCCAACGCCGCCGACGGGCTGCGCCTGGCGCGTAAAGGCCGCCTGGCCGTCGGCCTCGACGCCGACCTGACGCTGTTTGACCTAAAGCGCCGGCCCGTCGTATTGACCGATTGCGCCGACGACAGCCTTCAGGCCGAGCATCTGCTGCTGCCGCTGGCCGCCATCCGGGCGGGCAAAGGCTTCCTGACCGAACACGGGAGAACGTCACATGCCGTCGATTTATGATAAATATAAGTTAAAACAGGTAATTAATGCCTCCGGGCGCATGACGGCGCTCGGGGTGTCCACCCCGCGTCCGGAGGTGGTGGACGCCGTCGTCGCGGGGATGAACCACTACTTCGAAATCAAAGATCTGGTGGACAAAACCGGGGAGTACATCGCGCGGCTGCTGGGCGTGGAAGGCGCCGTCGTGGTCTCCTGCGCCAGCGCCGGCATCGCGCAGTCGGTTGCCGCCGTGCTGGTGCAAGACAGCGACTGGCTGCTGGAAAACCTGCACGTTACCCCCATCGAAAACAACCATATCCTGTTGCCGAAAGGCCATAACGTCAACTTCGGCGCGCCGGTGGGCGCGATGGTGGCGCTCGGCGGCGGCGCAGTGGTGGAAGCCGGCTACGCCAACGAATGCTCGCCCGCTCAGCTCGCCGCGGCCATCACCTCGCGCACCGCGGCGATCCTGTATATCAAATCCCATCACTGCGTGCAGAAAAGCATGCTCAGCGTAGAACAGGCGGCGGCGGTGGCGCGTGAATACCGGGTGCCGCTGATCGTCGACGCGGCGGCCGAGGAAGACTTGCAGCGCTACTACCGTGCCGGCGCCGATCTGGTGATCTACAGCGGCGCCAAGGCGATTGAAGGCCCCACCAGCGGCCTGGTGATCGGCAAAGCGCGCTACGTCGAGTGGGTGAAACGCCAGTCCGGCGGCATTGGGCGCGCCATGAAAGTCGGCAAAGAGGGCATTCTGGGGCTGACCTGCGCCATTGAACATTATCTCGGCGCCGCGAAAGAGAGCGGCGCGCAGATGGCGGAAAAGATGAGCGGCTTCATCAACCGGCTGAATACGCTGGAGGGCGTCTCCGCCCGCGTGGTGTGGGACAGCGCCGGACGCGATATCGCCCGCGCCGAAATCACCTTTGACCAGGCCATCACCGGCGTCGCCACCGCCGATTTAATCAACGCCTTAAAGCAGGGCGAGTACGCCATCTATTTTCGCGGCTACAAGGCCAACGCAGGCATTATCGAAGCGGACGTGCGCAGCGTGACGGCCGAGCAGTTGGACATTGTCTATCGCCGTATTCGCGACGTGCTGCATCAGGAGAAAAGTGCATGAAACTGACCCCCGATTTTTACCGCGGCCGCGTTTGCCTGAATGTGCTGGCGGGATCGAAAACCAACGCCCGCGCCATTTATGACGCCGCCGAAGGCCATGTGCTGGTCGGCGTGCTGTCGAAAAACTATCCCGACGTGGCCAGCGCGGTCGCGGATATGCGCGATTATGCCAAACTGATTGATAACGCGCTTTCCGTCGGGCTGGGCGCGGGCGACCCCAATCAGTCGGCGATGGTCGGCGACATTGCCCGTGAGGTGCAGCCGCAGCACGTCAACCAGGTATTTACCGGCGTGGCGGCCAGCCGCGCGCTGCTCGGCCAGTATGATACGGTGGTGAACGGTCTGGTCTCGCCGACGGGCCGGCCGGGGTGGGTAAAAATTTCCACCGGCCCACGCAGCAGCCGGTCGCCGGACGGCGTCGTCCCCATCGATACCGCCATCGCCCTGCTGCAGGATATGGGCGGCAGTTCGATCAAGTATTTCCCGATGGGCGGGCTAGGCTGCCGCGACGAGTATCAGGCGGTGGCCGACGCCTGCGCGCGCCACGACTTCTGGCTGGAGCCGACCGGCGGCATCGATCTGGACAACGTCGGCGATATTTTGCAGATTGCGCTGGATGCCGGGGTAAGCAAAATCATCCCCCACGTCTACAGTTCGATTATCGATAAACAGAGCGGCGACACCCGGCCGGAGGACGTGCGCGCCCTGCTCGCCATCGTGAAGCAGCGCGTAGCCTAGCGAGGCGGCCACCATAGCGCATCAACGGGCGTCGCGTCGGCAAGACAAGAGGAAAAGGCGTGCAATTCCCCAACCAACGTTTGACCCGGTTGTTTGATCTGTTGCAAAACGAGACGCTGCCGCAGGATGAGCTGGCGCAGCGCCTGTCGGTTTCCACCCGCACCGTTCGCGCCGACATCACCGCGCTCAATGCGCTGCTGGCGCGCCACGGCGCCCGGCTGGTGCTTAGCCGGGGCAGCGGCTACCAGTTGAAAATCGACGACCCGGCGCGCTACCGGGCGCTACAGGAAAGCCGTCCGCGTCCGCGGCGCACTCCGCGGACGTCGCAGGCGCGTATTCGCTATCTGGTGGTGCGCCTGCTGACCGCGGCCTTTTCCCTCAAGCTGGAGGATCTCGCCGAGGCGTGGTTCGTCAGCCGCGCCACGCTGCAAAACGATATGGCGGAGGTGCGCGAATGGCTCGGCCGCTACAGCCTGAGCATTGAAACCCGCCCGCGCCACGGTATGAAGCTGTTTGGCGACGAGACGGCGATTCGCGCCTGTCTGACCGACCTGCTGTGGGAACTGGCCCAGCGGGACGACGCCGATCCGCTTATCACCGAAGAGGCGCTCACGCCCGATATCCTCCCTCGCCTGGCGGACGCGCTGCATGATTGTTTCCACCGCTGTCATATTCGCCTGACCGATGAAGGCGAACGGTTCCTGCGGCTTTACTGCGCCGTTGCCGTCAGGCGCATCAGCGAAGGCTATCCCCTGCCGGAGTTTGCCGTCGACGATGTGGATGACAATGTGCGGGACGCGGCGCGGCGCATTGCGGATATTCTGCGGCGGCTGGCGGGCAAACCGCTCGCGCCGGCGGAAGAAAACTGGCTCAGGGTGCATATCGCCGCGCGCCAGATTCAGGATATCTCCCCCAGCGCCATCAGCGCCGATGACGATGAAGCGCTGGTCAACTACCTGCTGCGCTATATCAATACGCACTATAACTACCACCTGCTCCACGACGAGCAGCTGCATGCCGACCTGCTGACCCATATCAAAACCATGATCACTCGCGTGCGCTATCAGATAAATATTCCCAATCCGCTGCTGGACAACATCAAACAGCACTACCCGATGGCGTGGGACATGACGCTGGCGGCGGTATCGAGCTGGGGGAAATACTCGCCCTATACCATCAGCGAAAACGAGATCGGCTTTCTGGTGCTGCATATCGGCGTGGGGCTGGAGCGCCATTACAACATCGGTTATCAGCGCCGGCCGCGCGTGCTGCTGGTGTGCGACAGCGGCAACTCCACTATCCGCATGATTGAAGCGCTGCTGCTGCGCAAATACCCGCAAATTGAGGTCGCCGGAACGATAACCCTGCGGGACTACGAACAGCGCGGCGCCATCGATGAGGATTTCGTCATCGCCACCGCCCGGGTGACGGAGAAAGACAAACCGGTGGTGACCATGACGCCGTTTCCCACCGGCTATCAGTTGGAACAGATCGGCAAACTGGTGCTGGTGGACAGAACCCGGCCGTGGATTCTGGAAAAATATTTTGACGCCGGCCACTTCCGCATCATCGACCAGCCCATCAGCCAACAGGCGCTTTTTGCCCAACTGTGCCGCCAGTTGCAAAAAGAGGGATACGTCGACGCCGACTTTCTGCCCTCGGTGGCGGAGCGCGAATCCATCGTCAGCACCATGCTCGGCGAAGGCATTGCGCTGCCCCACTCGCTGGGACTGCTGGCGCGCAAAACGGTGGTCTATACCGTACTGGCGCCACGGGGAATTCCGTGGGGCGATGAGACGGCATACGTCATTTTCCTGCTCGCCATCAACAAAAACGAGTATGAGGAGGCGATGGCGATTTACGATCTGTTCGTCACCTTTCTGCGCGAGCGCGCCATGAGCCAACTGCGCGACAGCCGGGATTTCGCGGATTTCAAAGCGGTGGCGATGCACTGCGTCAGCCGGTTTTAGGGGGAGATAACGTGCTCCCCCTGCGAAGGGGAGGGTTGGGGAGGGTTAGACACCGAAGCTTTGTCGGCAACAAAAAGGCACCGCGAACGCGGTGCCTTGAGGTATTGAGCCGAGGGGTAAACTTAACCGGCGACGGCGATACGTTTCATATCGGTCATATAGCCGCGCAGCGTACGGCCGACCGCTTCGATCGGGTGGTTGCGGATGGCTTCATTGACATCGCGCAGTTGGGCGTTGTCCACTTCGGTGGCCGCAACGGCTTTACCCAGATCGCCCGGCTGCAGCGAAGACATGAACTTCTCTTGCAGCAGCGGCACCGCGGCGTTGGCGAACAGGTAGTTGCCGTACTCGGCGGTATCGGAAATCACCACGTTCATTTCGTACAAACGCTTACGGGCGATGGTGTTGGCAATCAGCGGCAGCTCATGCAGCGATTCGTAGTAGGCGGACTCTTCGATGATACCCGCGCTGACCATGGTCTCGAACGCCAGTTCAACCCCGGCTTTCACCATGGCGATCATCAGCACGCCGTTATCGAAGTATTCCTGCTCGGCGATTTTACCGTCAAACTGCGGCGCGTTTTCAAACGCCGTGTTGCCGGTTTCTTCGCGCCAGGTCAGCAGTTTGACGTCGTCGTTGGCCCAGTCGGCCATCATGCCGCTGGAGAATTCGCCGGAGATGATGTCGTCCATATGTTTCTGGAACAGCGGCGCCATAATCTCTTTCAGCTGTTCGGACAGCGCATAGGCGCGCAGTTTCGCCGGGTTGGACAGGCGGTCCATCATCAGCGTAATGCCGCCCTGCTTCAGCGCTTCGGTAATGGTTTCCCAGCCGAACTGCACCAGTTTTTCCGCATAGGCGGCATCCGCGCCGTCAGCCACCAGCTTGTCGAAGCTCAGCAGAGAACCCGCCTGCAGCATGCCGCACAGGATGGTCTGCTCGCCCATCAGGTCGGACTTCACTTCCGCGACGAAAGAGGATTGCAGCACGCCGGCGCGATGACCGCCGGTCGCCGCGGCCCAGGCTTTGGCGATCGCCATGCCTTCGCCCTGCGGATCGTTTTCCGGGTGGACGGCGATCAGCGTCGGCACGCCGAAACCGCGTTTGTACTCTTCACGCACTTCGGTGCCGGGGCACTTCGGCGCCACCATCACCACGGTGATGTCTTTACGAATCTGCTCGCCCACTTCAACGATGTTGAAACCGTGGGAGTAACCCAGCGCCGCGCCCTGTTTCATCAGCGGCTGAACCGCCTGAACCACCGCGGAGTGCTGTTTGTCCGGCGTCAGGTTAACCACGAGATCGGCCTGCGGGATCAGTTCTTCGTATGTACCGACGGTAAAACCGTTTTCGGTGGCTTTACGCCATGAGGCGCGCTTCTCGGCGATCGCTTCCTGGCGCAGGGCGTAAGCGATATCCAGACCGGAGTCACGCATATTCAGCCCCTGGTTCAGCCCCTGGGCGCCACAGCCGACGATCACCACTTTTTTGCCTTTCAGATAGCCCGCTTCATCGGCGAATTCGTCACGTCCCATAAAACGACACTGACCCAATTGCGCCAACTGCTGACGCAGGTTCAATGTGTTGAAATAGTTAGCCATGTCATGCTCCGTATACTGTTTTGTTTGTCTGTTATTCGGGAAAGGTTTCCCGCCGGATGGGAAACCATTATGGCACTCATCATATGACAGGAAATGCGTTGCTTAAATTGATATATTAACAACGTCATATTGCAAGATCTGCAAGATAACAACGAGGCTCGCCGCCCATGGATTTACGTGATCTCAAATTATTTCTCCACCTGGCGGAAAGCCGCCATTTCGGCCGCACGGCCAAAGCGATGCATATCAGCCCTTCCACGCTGTCGCGACAGATTCAACGACTGGAGGAAGACCTCGGTCAAACCCTGTTTCAACGCGATAACCGCACCGTGCAGCTAACCGATGCGGGGGAACATCTGAAGCTGTTCGCCCAGCAGACGCTGCTGCAATACCAGCAGCTACGGCACCTTATCGGTCAGCGCGGGCCGTCGATCAGCGGCGAACTGCGTATTTTTTGCTCCGTCACCGCCGCCTACAGCCATTTGCCGCCGATCCTGGATCGCTTCCGCGCCGAACATCCGCTGGTGGAGATCAAACTGACCACCGGCGACGCCGCCGACGCCGTCGATAAGGTACAATCCAACGACGCCGATTTGGGTATCGCCGGGCATCCGGAGACGCTGCCCGCCAGCGTGGACTTTATGCCCATCGGCAGCATCCCGCTATCGCTGATTATCCCGGCGCTGCCCTGTCCGGTTCAGGCGCAGGTGAAGCAGCCCGACACCGACTGGGCGCAAATCCCGTTTATTCTGCCGGAACACGGGCCGGTACGGAAGCGTATCGAACTGTGGTTTCGCCGCCACCATATCGCCAATCCGCAGATTTACGCCACCGTGTCGGGCCACGAGGCGATGGTGTCGATGGTGGCGCTGGGCTGCGGCATCGCGCTGATCCCCGATGTGGTGCTGGAAAACAGCCCGGAACCGGTGCGCAACCGCGTCTCGGTTTTCGCCGAAAATGCGATGGAACCGCTGGACCTGGGCGTATGCGTGCAGAAAAAGCGGCTAAGCGAGCCGCTGATCGCCGCGTTCTGGGAAACGCTACGGGAAAAATCATAAAGCGGGCGCTATTTATCCGCCCGGCCACAAGGAAGGTATTGATGAAATCGTATTTGCTGGCGGCGATATTACTGTTCTCCGCCCCCGCGCCGGCGGCGACGCTCAGCGGCAAGGTGGTGAAAGTCGTTGACGGCGACACCCTCCTGGTGCGCCGCAACGGCGCTGACTACCGTATCCGCATGTTGGGCATCGACGCGCCGGAATATCGCCAGCCTTACGGCAAGGAGTCCCGCCGCGCGCTGGACAGGCGGGTCGGCGGAAAACGGGTGACGATATGGTATGAGGAAAAGGATCGCTACGGCCGCTACCTCGGCACGGTCTATTACCGCAATAACAATATCAATCTGGAACTGCTGCGCAACGGCCAGGCGTGGGTGTACCGAGACTACCGCAACGACCGCGAGTTAATGAGCCGTGAAAACGCCGCCCGCCGCCAACGGCTGGGCCTGTGGCGAACCCCCGATCCGCAGGCCCCCTGGGCGTACCGCCGCACGCGCTGACGGGGCGTGGCGCCTTTTTTCAGTCATAAAGCCAACGGCCAGCCTCTGCGGAAGCGATCAGCATCTGAATCGTTATAGGCTCTGGAGCATGGTGATCCGTTTGCAGGTATCTGGGGAGAATAGCGTTAGGAAGGAAGCGAATCCCTTCGTTAGGAAAATATCGCCGGAAGTTAAAACCGGTCATATCGACGTGTAGTTTCTCTGCGTATTCCTCCAGAAAGTCAGTGGCATCTTCAGGCAAAACGCATTTTTTACCCGTGCTCAGGGAGGCTTCATCCGGCATTTCCCAGAAATGTTTTTTAATAAGTACCCGCACATGATCGGCTTTGGTCATTACCGTCTGCCTCCTACACCAACAATCAGCTCATAACGGTGTATGACATTCCGAGTAATCATGGCGAGATCATAAGCTGTCACAACCGCCCCCGCCCACGGAAGCCAGCGGCCAATATATGCGCCAATACTGGTCGTATAAGCCCATTCGCCGCGTAACATTTTTGCCCAGGTAATGGTTCTGTGTCCTGTGCTAAACCTCTGGCGAATAAGTGTACGACTGGCCAAAGAAAGCGGGCTTGTACCTCTGGTGGCCGCGCCTGCCCCCAACTTACCACTCACAGGGATGAGCGGCAGGCTGACGAGCATCGAGGCGATAGCAAGCATATCAATCACCCCCCTGAACTGTTTCTTAAATTCGTCAAGAATCAGCCAGAGCAGAAGCTCGTCCTTATCAACACTCATACCGTCAAAAAAATACGTTCCACGCAACTCTTCAACTGTATCCATCCCTCCCCTCCAATCTGGATCCATTTAGTACCGATGGAGAATATCTGTCCAGGCCCATGATATTTATCAGATAATACTTATTATTGATTAGCCCGTTAATGTATTTCAAAAACATCTCCGGCCGACTATTCGGTCAACCGTAATGCGCAACATCAGCTTTTTTCATGGCTTCGATTTCCCTCAGATAGCGATAGAGCGGCTCGAGTTGGGTAAAACCCTGCGCCAGGGTCGCGGCCAGCTCAGCGGAGAAGAGCGCTTCCATATCCTGGCGGGTACAAATGGCGGCAAAGGATTTGCGGTTATACCAGTCGGCCAGTTCCGGCGGCTGCTCTTTTATCAGCGGACGTTTGTAACTGTCCCCTTCCAGCTTAAACCGGTGCTGTAAACAGCTCGCCGCCGCCAGAAAGCGCTGCGGATTGCCGCGCAGCGTTTGGCGGAACAGCTCCATGGTGTTGCGCGTCGCGCTGTAATACCCCAGGCCGTAGCGCCAGAAGTCCGGCGCTATTTCAAAGAAATAGACCGGCGCATCCGTCCAGTCCTTGCGGGTGCGCTTGAACGTCAGCCACATTTGGCTGCGATAGCGTGATTTATCATGGGAAAAGCGGGTATCGCGGTGAATGCGGGACAGCGTTTTGCCGATGGCCGGGCGGGTTTCAAAATGATCGTCAATCTGCAGCATGGTCAGGCTAAGCTCATCAACCAATGCCCGAAAGGGAGCCACTAATTGCCGATCGTAAATATCACGATGCTCATCAAACCACGCTTTATCGTTGTATTGGCGTACCTGCTGAAGAAAGGTCAGTCCCCGCTGGGAAAAGCCGTTGAAATGCGTTGCCATGGTTTTACATTATCCGTATGACCCGTTGAATAACGTAAAGATAACGCTCCCGACCATGAAACGCCATCGGGAGCGCGGGCAAGATAAATTCAGCCGCTAGCCTGCCAGAAAGAAGCGAAACGACGGATTACTGGTCTCGTCATGACACTCATAGCCCAGCTCCTGCAGATGGCGCTCGAACGACGGATCGCTCTCTTCCAGTTCAAACGCCGCCAGCACCCGGCCAAAATCCATACCGTGGCTGCGGTAGTGGAACAGCGAAATATTCCAATGGGTGCCCAGAGTGTTCAGGAACTTCAGCAACGCGCCCGGCGATTCGGGAAATTCAAAGCTATACAGCCGCTCCCGCAGGGGTTTTGACGGCCGTCCGCCCACCATGTAGCGCACATGCAGCTTGGCCATTTCGTCGTCGGATAAATCCACCACCTTGTAGCCGCCCGCGGACAGCTCGGCAATGATCTCCTGGCGCTCCGCGTGGCCGCGCGTCAGGCGCACGCCGACGAAAATGCAGGCGTCCTGGTCATCCGCATAGCGATAGTTGAATTCGGTGACGGCACGGCCGCCCAGCAGTTGGCAAAAGGTCAGGAAGCTGCCTTTTTTCTCTGGAATGGTGACCGCCAGCAGGGCTTCCCGCTGTTCGCCCAGCTCACAGCGCTCGGAAACATAGCGCAGGCCGTGAAAATTGACGTTGGCGCCGGATAATACGTGCGCCAGCCGCTCACCCTGGATCTGATGCTGCTGGATGTACTTTTTCATCCCCGCCAGCGCCAGCGCGCCGGACGGCTCGGCAACGGCGCGCACATCCTCAAACAGATCTTTTACCGCGGCGCAGATCGCGTCGCTGTCCACGGTGATCGAATCGTCCAGATACTCGCGGCACAAACGGAAGGTTTCGTCGCCGATGCGCTTGACCGCCACGCCTTCGGCAAACAGCCCCACGCGCGCCAGATCCACCGGATGGCCGGCGTCCAGCGCCGCGCGCAGGCAGGCCGAATCTTCCGCTTCCACGCCGATGACCTTGATCTGCGGCATCAGCTGCTTAATCAGCACCGCCACCCCGGCGGCCAGACCGCCGCCGCCGACCGGCACAAACACCCGGTCCAGATGCGCGTCCTGCTGCAGCAGCTCCAGCGCCAGCGTGCCCTGCCCGGCGATGACCGCCGGGTGATCGAACGGCGGCAGAAAGGTCATTTTCTGCTGCTGCGACAGCTCAATCGCCTTGGCTTTCGCCTCATCGAAGTTGGCGCCGTGCAGCAGCACTTCGCCGCCGAAACCGCGCACCGCGTCGACTTTGATATCCGCCGTCGCCACCGGCATCACGATCAGCGAATTGATGCCCAGCTTGCTGGCGGAGAGCGCCACGCCCTGAGCGTGGTTGCCGGCGGACGCCGTCACCACGCCGTGCGATTTCTGCTCGTCCGTCAGACCGGCCATCATCGCGTAGGCGCCGCGCAGCTTAAAGCTATGCACCGCGTGCCGGTCCTCACGCTTCACCAGAATAACGTTGCCCAGCCGCGAAGAGAGTTTGTCCATCTTCTCCAGCGGCGTGGCCTGGGTGATTTCATAAACCGGCGAACGGAGGATCGCTCTCAGGTACTCCGCGCCACAGGGCGCGGAGGGAAGAGGTTGTGACACAGCCATGATTAATCAGCCTCCCAGCTTGCTCTTGTCACGAACGGCGCCTTTATCGGCGCTGGTTGCCAGACTGGCGTAAGCGCGCAGCGCAAAAGAGACCAGACGGTCGCGGCTGCGCGGCGTCCAGGCCGCGTCGCCGCGCGCCAGTTCGGTTTCACGGCGCGCCGCCAGCTCTTTTTCCGCCACGTCCAGCACGATGCTGCGGCCGGGAATATCGATGGCGATCATATCGCCGTCTTCCACCAGGCCGATGGTTCCGCCGCTGGCGGCTTCCGGCGAAGCGTGGCCGATGGACAAACCGGAGGTCCCGCCGGAGAAGCGGCCGTCGGTGATCAGCGCGCAGGCTTTGCCCAGCCCCATCGATTTCAGGAAGCTGGTGGGGTAAAGCATTTCCTGCATCCCCGGCCCGCCTTTCGGTCCTTCATAGCGAATGACCACCACGTCGCCCGCCACCACTTTTCCGCCCAGGATCGCGGCGACCGCATCATCCTGGCTTTCATAAACCTTCGCCGGACCGCGGAACACCAGGCTGCCCTTGTCCACGCCCGCCGTCTTCACGATGCAGCCGTTTTCCGCCAGATTGCCGTACAGCACGGCCAGACCGCCGTCCTGGCTGTAGGCGAACTCACGGGAACGGATACAGCCTTCCCGGCGGTCGACGTCCAGCGAATCCCAGCGGCAATCCTGCGAAAACGCCTGCGTGGTGCGGATACCGGCCGGCCCGGCGGAGTACATTTTTTTCACGCCGTCATCCTGCGTCAGCATCACATCGTAGGCTTCGAGCGTTTCCGGCAGCGTTTTGCCCAGCACGTTGTAGACGTCGCGATGCAGCAGGCCGGCGCGATCCAGCTCGCCGAGGATCCCTATCACGCCGCCGGCGCGGTGCACGTCTTCCATATGATATTTTTGCGTGCTCGGCGCGACCTTGCACAGATGCGGAACCTTACGCGACAGACGGTCGATGTCTTCCATGGTGAAGTCGACCTCGCCTTCCTGCGCCGACGCCAGCAGGTGCAGTACGGTATTGGTCGAGCCCCCCATGGCGATATCCAGCGTCATGGCGTTTTCGAACGCCGCCTTGGTGGCGATATTGCGCGGCAACGCGCGATCGTCATCCTGCTCGTAGTAGCGTTTCGCCAGTTCGACGATACGTTTACCGGCGTTGAGGAACAGCTGTTTGCGATCGGCGTGGGTCGCCAGCAGCGAGCCGTTGCCCGGCTGCGACAGGCCCAATGCCTCGGTCAGGCAGTTCATCGAGTTGGCGGTGAACATACCGGAACAGGAGCCGCAGGTCGGACAGGCGGAGCGCTCGATCTGATCGCTGTCGGCGTCGCTGACGTTGGGGTTGGCCCCCTGGATCATCGCATCCACCAGGTCCAGCTTGATGATCTGATTGGAAAGCTTGGTTTTCCCCGCTTCCATCGGCCCGCCGGAGACGAAGATCACCGGAATGTTCAGGCGCAGCGCGGCCATCATCATGCCGGGGGTGATTTTGTCGCAGTTGGAAATACACACCATGGCGTCGGCGCAGTGCGCGTTGACCATATATTCAACCGAGTCGGCGATCAGCTCGCGCGAAGGCAGAGAATAGAGCATACCGCCATGTCCCATGGCGATGCCGTCATCAACCGCAATGGTATTGAATTCTTTCGCCACGCCGCCGGAGGCTTCAATCTGCTCGGCAACCAGTTTTCCCAGGTCGCGCAAATGCACGTGCCCGGGAACGAACTGCGTGAATGAGTTAACCACCGCGATAATCGGCTTGCCAAAATCGTCGTCGGTCATTCCGGTGGCGCGCCACAGGGCTCGGGCGCCGGCCATATTACGGCCGTGCGTGGTGGTGGCTGAACGATACTTAGGCATACTCTTGTTTACTCCAGTATTAACTTAGTGGGCGATGGCGAAGCGCGCCATCACCTGATTCTGTCTGTCATCTTGTCTTGATTAAGGGTTTACCGGATCCAGCCAGCCCCATTTATCCGCGGTTTCACCGCTAAATAGCCCGAAGAACGCCCGTTGTAGTTTTTTGGTTACCGGGCCGCATTTGCCAATACCGACCTGAATACCGTCAACGCTGCGAACCGGGGTAATTTCCGCCGCGGTGCCGGACATAAACACTTCATCCGCCAGATAGAGCGACTCGCGCGACAGCACTTGCTCACGCACTTCAAAACCCGCCGCTTTCGCCAGTTTGATAATCGCATCGCGCGTAATCCCCGGCAGCGCCGAAGAGGTAAACGGCGGGGTGAAAATGATGCCGTCTTTCACCTCAAACAGATTTTCACCCGCGCCTTCGGAAACATAGCCGTGCACATCCAGCGCAATCCCTTCCTGATAGCCATGGCGGCGGGCTTCGCTGCCCACCAGCAGCGACGAAAGATAGTTGCCCCCGGCTTTCGCCGCGGTGGGGATGGTATTCGCCGCCACGCGATGCCATGAAGAGACCATCGCATCGATCCCCTGGTCCAGCGCCTCTTCTCCCAGATAGGCGCCCCACGGGAATGCGGCGATAATCACATCGGTTTTATAGCCGTCCGGCGGATTGACGCCCATACCGACGTCGCCCACAAACACCAGCGGGCGAATATAGGCGCTGGTCAGGTTGTTTTTGCGTAACGTCGCGCGGCACGCTTCCATCAGTTCGTCGACGCTCTGCTGCAAGGGCATACGATAAATTTTCGCCGAGTCATGCAGGCGCTGCATATGCTCGCGGTGACGGAACACCGCGGGTCCTTTATGGGTGTTATAGCAACGGACGCCTTCAAATACCGACGTCCCGTAATGCAAGGCGTGCGACATAACATGAACTTTAGCATCTGCCCACGGAACCATTTCCCCGTTAAACCAAATGTAGTCGGCTTTCTTGGTCATTTTTTATTTTCCTTACTCTCTGTGTTAGGCACTGAACTGTTGTGATGCGGTCATTGGCTGGATTTCAACGCAGGCAATATCCAGCAACTTGCTTAATTGCGCCGACAATAAATCTATCGGGCGATGACTGGCAACGGTCAGTTCAATATTAATGTGATCGTTGGTATTGGCGCTCTGCGCCATATTCATGGCGCAGACCTGAAAGCCGCGATGACGGGCGACGCGCAGTACACGCTCCAGAATCTCTGGACGGAAGCGGGCCTGAATCGAAAGCTGATGGCGTGTCATTGTTTTCTCCAGCTATTATTCTGTTTTATCTAACATCGTTTCGTTACCGGCGCCGGGCGGCACCAGCGGCCAGACATTCTCGTACTCATCGATGGAAACGTGCAGCAGGTACGGCCCTTCGCTGTTAAACAGGGCATCCAGCGCGGCGTCAATCTGGTTTTTATGGGTGATGCGCTGGCCGGGAATATCAAAAGCGCTTGCCAGCGTCAGGAAATCGGGGTTATCGGAGAGGTTGGTTTCACTATAGCGTTGATCAAAAAACAGCTGCTGCCACTGCCGAACCATGCCTAATCGTTGGTTATCCAGCAGCACGATCTTCACCGGCAACCGTTTTCGCTTGATGGTGCCCAGCTCCTGAACATTCATCATAAAAGAGCCGTCACCCGAAATACAGATCACCATATCGTCGGGGCGGGCGACCTGCGCGCCCACGGCGGCGGGAACGCCGAATCCCATGGTGCCCAGGCCGCTGGAGGTGATGAAATTTTCAGGCCGGCTGAACGCCATATGCTGAGCCGCCCACATCTGATGCTGACCGACGTCCGTCGTCACCACGGTATTCGCCGCTTTGCGATCGGAAATCGTCTTCAGTAACGCCGGGGCATAAATCGCCTGGCCCGGATGATCGTAACGCCACGGGTATTCGGCTTTCATCATCACGGCCTGTCGCCGCCATGCGTCAACGTTCAGCGGCTGTTGCAGCGCGGGCAGCAGCGCGTTCAGATCCCCTTGCAGCGCCACGTTGGCCTGACGTAGTTTACTCAACTCGGCGGGATCGATATCCATATGGATAACGTCGGCATGGGGCGCAAAGGCGTTCAGCTTACCCGTCACCCGGTCGTCAAAACGGGCGCCGACGGCAATCAGCAGGTCGCATTGCTGAACCATCAGGTTGGCCGCTTTCGTACCGTGCATGCCAATCATACCCAGATAGTAGGGATGATTGGCATCCACGCTGCCCAACCCTTTCAGCGTCACGACAGAGGGTATTTCGGTAGCGGCGATAAACTCGCGCAAAGCGGGAACCGCCTGCGCCATCCCCACGCCGCCGCCGACGTACAGCACCGGCTTCTGCGCCTTGGCCAACATCGCGCGCGCCAGCGCGATATCCGCTGCGGGAAAGTCGACGTGGTTATCGACAGGCGCGAAACGCGGCGTGAAGTCCCCTTCGGCCAGTTGGATATCTTTAGGAATATCAATCAGAACGGGTCCCGGACGTCCGCTGCCGGCAATGGCGAAAGCTTCGGCCATCACTTCGGGCAGCGACTCCGGCGACTCAACCAGGAAACTGTGCTTGGTACAGGCCAGAGACAAACCCAGTACGTCGATCTCCTGAAACGCATCGGTACCGATCAGCGCCGATCCCACCTGCCCGGTGATCGCCACAATAGGAACGGAATCCAGCAACGCATCCGCCAACCCGGTTATCAGGTTCGTCGCGCCGGGGCCGGAAGTGGCGATACATACGCCGACCTTGCCGGTTGCGCGGGCATAGCCAATCGCCGCCATGGCGGCGCCTTGCTCATGACGACACAGTAGGTGTTCTACGCCGCCGTCATAAAGTGCATCATAGACCGGCATAATCGCGCCTCCGGGATAACCGAAAACGGTATCCACTCCCTGCGCCCGCAACGCTTGTACCACCCACTGAGCCCCATTCATCGTTATTTCCCCAACATCTTGCGGGAATAACAGCATTCTGTACCACTAACCATTTTCTGCTCCCTTACGTTATACATTGCGCCCGAAAAAAAACCCCCGACCTTTCGGTGCGGGGGTTTTCTTGAATTCGGGCCTGATTTCTAAGCCATTCTTCGTCCAAGTGCTGCCCCGCACGGTGGGATAATAATCACCACCACGCTAATCACGACTAGGCTAATCACTAGGGAGAAAGCTTTCATAAATAGAGTGTTCATTAATCTACTGTCGAACGAATACCTACAGAGTTATCACATTCCAGCACGATATGACAACAATTTTTTCGGTGTTTTTCTGTCGCGCAGAATAAGACCCGCTAAAAAATAGAATATAATCATTAAAGTAGCAGGCATTCAGGCTAATGTCGGCACAATCGGGAATTTAAACGGTTCGGCGATTGATGAGTATATTAATGGCAACACCGTTACGCGGAAAACTGGCGCAACCGGGATGGCGTTCGATGATCATATCAGTTCTCTCGCCGCCGCGTGACGTCAATGTAAAGATCGCATAGCGGCAAAAAATCGCCCAGCGCCATAGGCCGCTTCTGCGACAGGTTACGCATTCCTCAGGCAATACCTTGCGAAAAGGGACTATTTTTCAAAGCCACTGCGCGAAAACACCATCGCCTCATCCCTTTCTTGCCCGTTATTTCGCATCATGCCTCCCTTATCGAAGGGAGAACAGTATGTCACTGGCAGTTACCTATACACGGGCGATGATAGGCGTGCAGGCGCCGGAGGTATCCATTGAGGTGCATATCAGCAGCGGATTACCGGCCCTTACGCTGGTTGGCTTGCCGGAAACCACCGTCAAGGAGGCGCGCGATCGTGTACGCAGCGCGCTTATCAATTGCGGATTCTCATTCCCCGCCAAACGTATTACGGTCAATCTGGCCCCTGCCGACCTTCCCAAAGAGGGCGGCCGTTACGATCTCCCTATCGCCCTGGCCGTTCTCGCGGCCTCGGAGCAAATCCGCGGCGAAGGGTTAAGCCGCTATGAGTTTCTCGGCGAGTTGGGCCTCTCAGGCGCGCTACGGTCGGTCAACGGCGCCATTCCGGCAGCGTTGGAGGCGATAAAATCAGGCCGTCAGCTCATCCTGCCAGACGGCAATAAGCTGGAAATGGCGCTGATCCCGCAGGGAGAAGCGCTGATGGCGGGACATCTGTTGCAGGTTTGCGCGTTTTTACAAGGCGAGGAAGCGTTGGTGCGTTGCAGCGCGATTCCCGAGCCCCCCTCGTTCCACAACGACGAGCCCGACCTGAAAGATATTATCGGACAGGAGCAGGCAAAGCGGGCGCTGGAGATCACGGCGGCCGGCGGACATAACCTGCTGTTACTTGGGCCGCCGGGAACGGGGAAAACCATGTTAGCCAGCCGGCTCAACAACCTGATGCCCCCGCTGAGCGACGAAGAGGCGCTGGAAAGCGCGGCGATCAATAGCCTGATAAATATCGACGCCACCATGACCCGATGGCGCACCAGGCCGTTCAGGGCGCCGCATCACAGCGCCTCCATGACGGCGCTGGTCGGCGGCGGCTCGCTGCCTAAACCGGGTGAAATTTCCCTGGCGCATAACGGCGTGCTGTTTCTCGATGAACTGCCCGAATTTGAGCGCCGCGTGCTGGACTCGCTGCGCGAACCGTTAGAGTCAGGAGAAATCATTATCTCCCGCACCCGGGCAAAAGTTTGCTATCCAGCCAGGGTACAGCTGGTTGCGGCGATGAACCCCAGCCCTTCCGGCCATTATCAGGGCATGCATAACCGCCTGCCCGCACGGCAGATTTTACGCTATCTCGGCAAACTTTCCGGTCCCTTTCTGGATCGTTTTGATATTTCGATTGAGGTTCCTTTGCTGCCGCCCGGCATATTACGCCGGCAGGCTTATCAGGGGGAAAGCAGCGCGGTCGTCAGGGAACGTGTTCTGGCCGCACGGCAGAGGCAGCTTAAGCGGGCCAATAAAACCAACGCGCTGTTAAATCCCCATGAGGTAGAAAAACATTGCCGGCTGGAGTCGGATGATGCGGTCTATCTGGAAGAGGTGATGAGTAAACTGGGGCTATCCGTCCGCGCCTGGCACAGGATACTAAAAGTCGCCCGAACCATCGCCGATCTCGGCGAACAGGATAATATACAGAGAAAACATCTTGCAGAAGCGCTTAACTACCGATGTATGGATCGTCTGCTGATACAACTGCACAAAAATCTGGAATAAAACGAAGGCGGTGCGTCAGTCGGCGTAATAAAAAAGGGCTCATGGAAAATCATGAACCCTTTTTGCACCGGCCGGCTGATCGCTCAACAATCCCTGAACGATCGGCATTAAGCCTGCGCCCCGTTTTTATTAATCGTCGCTTTCGATGTATTCTTCCACCGCGTCCATTTGCGGCTTACCGCCTGACAGCGTGTGGAACCGCTTAGGACGACGGATACGATCCATATACTTGGACCATATTTTTTCCATGTCCGTTTCAGCCTTACGCTCGCCGCGGCACATCGCCACAAACTGTACCTCTTCCTCAGTGACCGGTTCGCGTTTACCCAGATCGAGTTCGTTAAAGGCATAACCATGGCGTTCCAACAGTTGTGCTTCTTTAATAGTAAAGTCGCCGTGTCGGGAAAAACCACGTGGGTAAAACTTGTTATCAAAAAAACGATTATTGGTAGAGAAGCTTTCCGCCATCTTACACGCTCCTAATTCTTTTATGGTCGTGCTGTTTATGGCGCGGAGTATTAGATAGGCTTGACAATGTGTAAAACAAAACATTTAAATCATCACGACAAATTTTTTTGGAGATAGGCGTGGATACCGAATTACTGAAAACCTTTCTGGAAGTCAGCAGGACAAGACACTTTGGTCGCGCCGCAGAATCCCTCTACCTGACGCAGTCCGCGGTCAGTTTTCGCATCCGTCAATTAGAGACCCAGCTTGGGGCAAATTTATTCACCCGTCACCGCAACAATATCCGTCTGACGCCGGCGGGAGAGCGGCTTTTACCCTATGCGGAAAGCCTGATCGGCACCTGGCAGCTGGCTAAAAAAGAGGTGGCGCGTTCACAGCAACATAGTCTTCTGTCGATCGGGGCCACCGCGTCGCTATGGGAAGCGTATTTGACCCCGTGGCTGCAAACGATTTATGCCCAACGCCCGTTGCTGCAACTGGAGGCGCGCATCGCCCTGCGCCATTCGCTGGTAAAGCAGCTGCATGAACGCCAGTTGGATCTGCTCATTACCACGGAACAGCCCAAAATGGAGGAGTTAGCCAGCCAGCTGCTCGGTGATTTCTCACTCTCGCTGTTTACCTCGGCGGCGAATGAAATCCATCAGGAATTGCCTTATATCAAGCTGGAATGGGGAGCTGATTTCCATCAGCAGGAAAATAACCTGCTGACCAGCGAACAGCATCCGGTTCTCGCCACGACTTCAGCCCATCTGACGCGTAAATTATTGGCGACAACCGGCGGTTGCGCATTTTTACCCAGCCACTGGGCACAAAAGTACACGCATTTGAAAGTGCTGGGGGATACGCCGGCTGTTGTGCGTCCGTTTTATGCGGTTTGGCTGCAAAACAGCGATCAGCAGGCGTTGATTCGGCAGTTGCTGAAAAACCCCATTGAACTAGCATAAACGGCCTTATCGGGGATGTTGGGCATGCTCTGGCTAATCCGGGCATGCTGACTCCGTTTACTAACGGCCAGCGATGGTCCGCAAGGGTGACCGCCAGGGATGGTAGGTAACAAAAAACCCTTCACCTCACGGTGAAGGGTTTTTATCTGGCAGGGGCGGAGAGACTCGAACTCCCAACACCCGGTTTTGGAGACCGGTGCTCTACCAATTGAACTACGCCCCTAAATAGGGTGGCGGAACGGACGGGACTCGAACCCGCGACCCCCTGCGTGACAGGCAGGTATTCTAACCAACTGAACTACCGCTCCACCGAATTTCTTTTATTCACCAGCATTTCGCCGGCTTACTGCTTAATTTGATGCCTGGCAGTTTATG